>VBKL01000107.1 GCA_005879805.1 Deltaproteobacteria bacterium
AGCGCCTCGTCCACCGACGGCCCCGCCCCGGCCCGGAACTCCATCCGCTCTTTCTCGGGACGCCATTCGAGCACCAACCCGTACTCGACGCCGAGCGTGCGCGCCAGCGCGGCGGCCGCGTCGTGGAACAGCGCTTGCGCGTCGTCGCCCTTGAGAGCGGTGAGGCTGAGCTGCGCCAATGCGGACTGCTCCTGCGCCCGCCGGGCCAGCTCCGCCTCTGCAAGCTTGCGCTCGGTGATGTCGGCGTTCGTGCCGTACGTGCGGATCAGCCGTCCGGACTGATCGCGGACCACCGTGGCGCGACCGAAGATCCAGCGCACGCTCCCATCGGGCCAGACGACGCGGTAGTCGATGTCACCGGACCCGGTGCCGGCGAGGAGCTCCCCGCGCCGCCGCCACACCGAGTCACGGTCGTCGGGATGGATTGCTTGGACGTAGTCCTCGAGCCGCGTGCCTTTGCTCCGGTCGTCGCCGAAGAACAGCCGCCGATTCGCTTCGGTGTTGATGACCTGTCCGCTGATCAGGTCCTGCTCCCAGCTCCCGGTCTGGCCCAGCTTCTCCGCCTCGACCAGCAACCGTTCGGTCTGGCGCAGCACCTCCTCGGCACGGGCGCGCTCGGTCACGTCCTCGTTCACAACGACCGCGCCAGTGATGGCGCCCTTGGCCTCGGGGCCGTCTTCCAGTGCGCGCAGCGACACCCACTCGTCCGGGCGGATGGCACGCCGCTCCACGCCCGAAACGATCATCCCACCCGAGGCGGAGTTACCGAGCAGGATGTCTCCCGCTCGATCGAGCACGAACACGCCCACGGGGAGGGTGTCCAGGACCTCTCGCAGCAGCTGCTGGCCGGCTCGGACTTCGTCCGCGGTGCGCACGCGGTCGGTGATGTCGAACACGATCCCGACCACGCCGATTACGTTCCCGCCCGGATCGCGGAACGGCTCGAGCTGAAGGTGCGCGGCCGCCGTCCCGTCGTCGATATCGAGTCCGTACGACTCGCCCGCGAGCGCCCGGCGATACCCTTCCAGGACGCGCTCGCGGTCGGGAGATTGCGCGAACAGCTCCGGGACCGTTTTTCCCACCACTGATGGGTTGGACGAGAACGCGGCACCCGCATGCCACACGACGCGCAGCTCGCGATCAGTGGCACACGCCCGGGCGGGAATTTGCTCGGTGAAGAGCCGCAGCCGCGACTCGGTCTCCTTGAGCTTGCTGATATCGATCAGGGCGCCAACCGCGCGTCGGGCCCCTCCCTCGACGTCACGCTCGATCGCGCTCCGCGAAGCTACCCATGCCCAGGAGCCGTCCTTCCGGTGAAAACGGTATTCGCTCGACCAGCCGGGGGATTCGCCGCGGATCGCCTCAGCAGCAGCCTGCTCCACCCGTTCGAGATCGTCCGGATGGACGCGCTCGCGCCACCAGCTGATGTGGCTCACCACCTCGTCCCGGTGGTAGCCGAACATCGACTCTAGACTCCCGTCCCAGCGCACCGCGTCACTGTCGAGGTCCCGTTCCCAGATGGCCTCGAAGTCGCCACGGGCGAGCAACCGATCCCGACTTTCGCTGGCAAGAGTGGGAGGTGCGAAGGGACGTTCCGTCGCTGACATATCGTCCTAGCCTGCGGCAGGCTCGAGATGGCCTACGGAAGATAGTCCGTTCAACCCAGAGGGGCACGCTGCGACGAGCGGTTCCATCGCTAGCGGGGCGTTCGGATAGGGGCCCGCTCATCCTACGTCAGGGTGCGATGCTCAGCACGATCTTGCCGCGCTTGTGCGGCGCACCCGCAAGCATCTCGTGGGCAGCGCGAGCGTCTTCCAGCGGCAGCACCGTCCCCACGTCGGGGCGTATTTTCCGACTGTCGAAGAGCTTTGCGATCCCGTTCAGCCGCGCTGTCGTCACAGCCGCATAGAAGTACGCCGCTCGCACCCCGTACTGCTTCTGGGCGGCATCGGGAACAGGCGACACGACGGAGACCAGGATCCCGCCGGGCTTCAGGACGCCAAGCGACCGCCGCTGCGTCTCTCCTCCGACGGTGTCGAGCACGGCGTCCACCGCAGTCACGGACTCCTCGAATCGCTCCTTTGTGTAGTCGATGACCTTCGCCGCGCCCAGACTCCGGACATGGTCGAGATCGGCGGAGCCGGCGGTCGCGACGACCTGGAGCTCTGACTGACTGGCCATTTGCACGGCGTACGCGCCGACGTTGCCCGCGGCTCCATGGACGAGCACGGTCTGCCCGGCAGTCAAGCCGGCGTACTCGAACAGCATCTGCCACGCCGTGACCGTCACCACCGGAGCCGACGCCGCCTCGATGAAGGTCAGCGTCTTCGGCTTCTGGGCGATCATCCTGGCGAGCGGGACCGCATATTCCGCATACGCGCCGCTCCATTGCTCGCTGGTGGCCCCGTACACCTGGTCGCCAACCTCGAATTCCGAGACTCCGTCTCCGATTGCCTCGACGATTCCCGACAGCTCGGAACCGAGAATGATGGGCGGCGGCTCGAGCTTGACCTTGCCCGCCCGGATGAGGGCGTCCCAATTCCCCACTCCTGCCGCCTTCACGCGCACCAACACTTGTCCGGCGCCGGCCTCGGGCCGAGGCAGATCGTCAGCGGTGATCACGCTCGGTGGACCGAATCGACGGATCCGTGCTGCTTTCATATGTCCTCCTCTGGATCCCGGGCTCGGCCGCGCTCAGCTGTTGTCATGAGCGCGCTCCGCCGAGGGTGGCAACATCGAGACCGCGATTTCCTGTTCGGGACTGACGCGCATGCCCATGAGGGATCTGCTGCCCGCGAGGCGCGATGCCGAAGAAAAAGCCGCTCCGTTTGGTCCGCCGGTGGTCCGAAACGTCCAACCGCAAAAAAACAAGGCCGGATCCGCCTCGAAAAGGTTCGGCGAAATCCGGCCTTCTTCATGGTTGCGGGGGCAGGATTTGAACCTGCGACCTTCGGGTTATGAGGGCGATTCCACCCAACCGGCAGACGGGCGTCGTACCTCATGTTTTCAGTCGTTCCGAGTAGTTGGGCGACGGGCGGAGTCCACCGAAGTCTACACCCGAATCCGCGGGTCCCCTCCTGTTTGGACAAGATCTGGTCAAAGTTCAGGCGAGGCCGTTCCGAGATCGCGACCGTCGCCTTGGCAAGGCCGTCTCGAGGATCTGCAGGCCGCAAACCGAAGTAGCCCGCGGAATCTCTCGCGCCACCCTGCCCGTCCACACCCCCTCTCAAGGAGCCAGAGCACAACGTTCACTGCGGATGGAGTTAGTAGCCAGCACGGCTGCTTCGAGAGAATGAATCTGCCATTGCATTGAGATCGCGGTCCAGGACCCGCCCTCTTCGTGCAGCCATTGCGGACGTGACCGAGGCTACATCGAGAGCACGCAGAGGCGCCGCTGAGCCGGCGATGTAGTGGCCCTGCCGCTGGAAGTGTACAGTCACGGACATGGTCGCCAAGGCTCGAAGGCAGACCAAGGTTCCCCCTCGCATCGGCCCCTTCTTGATTGAAGGCGTCATCGGCGAGGGAGGAATGGGCGTCGTTTATCGGGCGCAGCACGAACAGACGCGGGCCCTCGCGGCCGTGAAGACCGTGCGCGTGCGGAGCGAGTCGTGCCTGACCAGCATCCGTCGCGAGGTCCACGCGCTGGCCGAGCTTCGTCATCCCGGCGTCGTGCGCATCCTCTCCCAGGGGGTCGATCGCAATCGTCCCTGGTACGCAATGGAGTTGCTCGAAGGCGAGACGCTGGCGAGCTATCACGGACGGGTGTGGGGAGCCGACCCGCAGCGGCGGCAAGCCGCAGCGGGCCGCCTGGCCGAGGCGCTGACACATGTCCGGCGCGTTTGCGATCCGCTGGCGTTCCTGCACGGCGAGGGCGTCATCCATGCGGATTTGAAACCGCAGAACGTGTTCTTGCGGACGGACGGGCGGCCCATCCTGGTCGACTTCGGCATCTCGCGGCGGGCCAGTTCGTCCGGCGGTCACGAAGTGCCGGACCTCCCCGCGCTGGGAGGGACGCCGGCGTATATGGCGCCGCACCAGGTGACGGGAGACCTGCTCGAGGCGCGCGACGATCTATATGCGCTCGGATGCATATTGTATGAACTGGTAACGGGCCGGCCGCCTTTCGTCGGCACATCCGCCGCGGACGTTGCCTGGCAGCACCTGCGGGCCCCCGCCCCCCGGCCCTCCTCCCTGGTGGAGGGCGTTCCGCCGGAACTGGACCGGCTCCTGCTTTCGATGCTCGAGAAGCAGCCTCGCGACCGGCCCGGTCACGCAGACGACGTCGGTGAGGCGCTCGAAGAGCTGGGCGCGGTGCGGGAGAAGGAGCGGCGCAGCCGGCGCAGTTACGTCTACAGGCCGAGGCTGGTCGGGCGCGACGTCCCGCTCGGACAGCTGATGGATTACGTCCAGGCGCTGCAGAAGGGGCAAGGCGCCGTAGCCTTGATCGCGGGCGAGAGCGGGATAGGCAAGACCTACCTGGCCCTCGAGGTGTCCCGCCGGGCCGCGGGCGTCGCACAGGTGCTGAACGGCAGCTGCTTGCCTCCCGGAATGCTGGGCCGCGCCGGCGGTGCGGCCCCGCTTCATCCCTTCGGCGACGTTTTGCTCGCGGTCGTGGATCGCTGCGCCTCGGAGGGTCGAGCCGCCACCGATCGCCTCCTCGGCGATCGCGGGAAGGTCCTGGCCGCGATCGAGCCCGCGGTGGCGCAGTTGCCAGGCGTCGCCGCCTATCCGGATCCGCCACCGCTCGGGGGCGCGGCCGCGCGCGATCGCTTGCTGGCCTCGCTGGCCGACACCATCTGCGCGTTCGCTGGCGACCACCCGCTTCTCCTCGTCCTCGATGATCTGCAATGGGCCGACGAGCTGACCTTGCGCCTTCTCGGCTTGCTCGCCGCGAACGTGGTGAGGCGTGCACCGGTATTCGTGCTGGGAACCTATCGCACGGACGAAGCAGGCTCTCCGCTCTCGGAGGTGCTGGACCAGCCCCATGTGCACGTCATCCGGATCGGGCGTCTTGACGAACGGTCCCTCGGGTCCCTCGTGGGCGACATGCTCGCGGTCGACAATCCGCCCGGGCCATTCGTCCAGTTCCTCGCGCACCAGTCCGAGGGCAATCCGTTCTTCGTCGCCGAGTACCTTCGCAGCGCCGTCGACGAAGGCATCATCCGCCGCCTGGGCGCGCGCTCGTTGGTCTTGGGCGGCGGCGCGGAAGCGTCGATCGACGCGCTCCGGGCACTTCCATTTCCCGCGACGTTGCGCGAAGTGGTGGGCAAGCGCCTGAGCGGGCTCAGCCCGCAGGGGCAGCGCCGCGTCGAGCTGGCCGCGGTGATTGGAAGGGAATTCGACGTCGAGATCCTCGACGCCGCCGGCGGGGTGGACGACTCGTCTACGGCGGAACTGCTTTCCCGGCAGATCGTGGAGCAGGTGCGGCAGGGGGCGCTGCGCTTTGCCCATGACAAGCTGCGGGAGATCGCCTACGAGAGGATCGATCCCGAGCGCCGTGGGGCCCTCCATCTGAGCGCAGCGGAAGCCATCGTAAGCGTCCGCCGCGGGCGTCCGGATTTCGCGGCCACGAGCGGCGTCCTTGCGCACCACTACCTCCTGGCGGGCCGGACCGGGGAGGCAGTCGATCATCTGGAAAAGGCGGGGGTCCACGCGCTCGCCGTCGGAGCCCATCGCGAAGCCATCGGGTTCCTCGATCAGTGCCTTGCGCTCGCCGGTAAGCGCGAAGTCGAGAGCGACGCGATCCGTCTCGTCCGCTGGCGACGCCAGCTGAGCGATGCTTATACCGGCGTCGGCAATCTTTCCGCCCGCGCGGCGGAGGCGCGGAAGGCGATCGCTGCGGCGGGCGGCGCGGCGGGCGTCCCGCTGTCGCTCGCGGTTGCCCGCGCGCTCGGGCTGCTCGCCGTCCAGGCTCTCCGGGCCCGAGTGCCGCCAGGTGCCCGCTCCCGGAAGTCGCAGAACAGCACGAACCTGCACCTCGAGCTCGCCCGTGCCCACCGCCACGTCGCGGTGGTCCACTATTTCCAGAACGAGGCCGTGCCCGTCGTGGTCCGGCTCATCGACGCCGTCGAGCACGCCGAGCGCGCCGGACCGTCGCCGGAGCTTTCCGGCGCGTATGCGGAGATCGGAGGTTGCTTTGGATTCGCCGGCTTGAACGGCGCGGCGGAGCGTTATCTACGGCGCGCGATCCACGTCGCGCGGGAAATCGAAGATCCCGCGGCGCTCGACTACGCGTACATGCTCAAGGGACTGTACTCGGTGAGCGTCGGACACTGGCAGGACGTACGATCGAGCGTGGACGAATGCCAGGCCATCTGCGAGCGGATCGGCGACCACGTGAATTGGGCGAACGCGCAGATCGTGCGGTTCTGGATGCACCATTACCTGGGCGAGACCGAGGAATCCGCGCAAGCCGCCCATCGCCTGCTGGTCCGGGCGCAGAAGATCGGCAACCTGCAGCAGGAGGTCTGGGCCCTGTGTAGCGCCGGTGTTGCCGAGTTGCGAGGCGATCGGCCTGCCGAAGCCGTCCGCTACCTGGAGGGCGCCCTGGGCGTGCACGAGGACAAGGACCAGAACAACTTGATCCTCACGCTCGGCTGCGCGGCACTCGCGCGGATGAGGCTGGGCGAAATGGATCGCGCGCAAGCGGACGCGCAAAAAGCGCTCGCCATGCTCGTTCGCGCGCCACGGCCCACGGGGCATGCCACGCTCGAGGGCAGATCGGCCATCGCCGAGGTCATCTTGCGCGCTCCGGAGGTGCGACCGGACCTCGCGCGCCGTTCGGTAGAATGCCTGCGCAGGTATCGCGATGTGTTTCCCATCGGGGAGCCGAGGTATCGGTTCTGGCGCGGCGTCCTGTTGTCGGCGGCGGATCGCAAGCGCGGCGCGGCGCGATCGTGGAACAAGGGATTGCGGGCGGCGGCAAGCCTCTCGATGCGCCACGACGCGCATTTGATCGAGGGAGAAATGGAAGACGCGCCGCCGCGTCATTAACCGATTTCATTTCTCGAGCGCGCGTACGATCTCCGGAAACACGACCTGCGGCGCCGTCTTGCCCCAGAGGAGATCCTGGTGGCCGAATCGCCGGAACACGATCTTCTCGACGGAGCCTCCCCGGTCTCCCTGCCGCGGCGTCTGCGGGCCGTGCAAGAGTCCTCCCCGGCGTAGCCAGTCGTACATGCGGTCGATCGAGTCCCGGTGCCAGAGCGTGTTCCGCGTTCCGGTGATCAAGGTGACGTGCGAGCGTGCGAAGAACGATCGAGCGCGGTCCGTGAGGTACTCGTCGCAGTCTCCGTCCGCGCCGTACGGCGCGGCCCAGCGGCGGCGGACGTTCTGGCCCGCCTGGATGTACATCTCGATCGGTATCGGTCCGAATTGCGCGTTCAGCGCCTTCGCGTCGTGGAGCTCTTCCGTCAGCTGCTCGTGGAAGTACGGGATCCCATACATGAAGCAGAGGCGGAAACAGAGATCGTTGTCGCACAGCGGCTTGCATCCCGGGGAAAGTATTGCCTTCCAATCCTGGTAGTCCCTCTCGAGATCGTCGGGCCACGCCTCGTCGGGCGCAATGTAGTTGCACTGGGCTGCGATTTTTTCGAGCACGAAGTCCTTCGCTTTCATCGCGTTGTCGAAGGTGACCTCGTAGAAGAGGCCCAGCGTGGAGAGCACGACGTGGCTCACGTGCAGCTCCTGCAGATGACCGCCTGCAAGCGACTGCGCGAACGCCCCCGATCCCAGGCAGTGCGCGACGACGGCGAGGGAATCCGCGTTCGCGCGCGTGCGAATCTCGTTCAGTGCCTTGGGGAAGTCGATCTCCGCGACCCGATCGATATGGAAACGCTGCGCGAAGGCCGCGGCAACTTTCTTCTGGAGGTACTGCCTGGAAACGAGATGGCTGCCCCGCCAATCGAGGAGCCAGACGTCGAACCCTTCCTTGCACAGCCTCTTCGCGAGGCTATCTCCGGAGGGGACGAGGAACGTCGTGTACGCCGCGCTGGCGCCGTGGATCAGCACCACGTGACGCCCTTTCGCCTCGCGCGCGGCCGGCCTCGCGTGCCGGATCTGGAGCTTGATGCCGTCCGACGTCTCTACCTCCGACGTCTCCAACGGGATCGGTGTGAGCCCGTCCTTCGATGGCGCGATCACGGGAAGGGCCTCAGCCGATCGATCTCCGGCAGGTACACCTTCTCCAGGTTGCCGAAGAAGAACGAGGCGAACGCGCCGAACGCCCAGATCTTGCGCTCGTCGTCGTCGGTCCCGCGCACTTCGAACGAAGGCATCTGCTTCGTGAGGAAATCGTCGATCCCGACGCGCAGGATGCCGGCGCGGCGGAAAGAGCGGTCCCTTCGGTTGCGGATGGTGGTGAACAGCGTGGTCGTGTCCTGCCAGGCGTCCGATCCGGCCCGATCGAGCAGCCTCTTGAAGCCCCTCAGGACGTATTCGCCGTCGGTCCCGAAGACCAGGTGGTAGATCATGAAACGCTCGCGCGCGGAGTCGATCGGCCCGCCGAGGACGAGCAGGCGCAGCCGGCCCGTGACGTCGTATGTCTCCGGACGCGGAGCCTTTCTCGGGGCGCCCGGCTTCAGCGGCCATTTCACCGTGATCTTGCCGGTCAAATCGATCTCGTGCAATCGATCCTGGAGCATCTTGGAAAGATCGCCACTACGGGCGTGCAGCGACACGACGACGCTGGTATTCGCGAATCGGCCGAGCTCCTCGGCACGCTCATAGCTGACGTTGCGGGCGACTTCCGCGACGAAGCCTTGCATGACCTCGTCGAATTCAAGGCTGACGGGTGCCGCCCTCGGCTCGGGCACGCCCGCGGGCGGGAGCCCCTCTTCGATGCGAGCGATCGGGTCGAGCATCCCGCGGTTCTTGGTCGCCCAGCCTTGCGCCGCGTCCCACTCGTCCGCCTGCCAGTCGACTCCAAGCTCCCGGGAGATCCGATATTCGATACTGCGTTCGGCGATGGCCGCGATCGTTGCGGAAGGGTTGACGCCGACAGAGCGGGGAAAGATCGAGGCGTCGATCACATGCAGGCCCTCGTAATCGTGGACACCGCCCCATTGGTCGGTAACGCCATGCGCGGCGTCGCCGCCCATCGGGCATCCGCCCTGGCTGTGGACGGTGATCGGACGATTGAGGAAGCTCCAGGCGGGGTTCACGCGGAGCTGCGAACCCACGCGTTCGCCGCCGCTGCCGTCGAGCGGCGGACCATCGAGCTCCGCGGCGTAGTCGCGCATCAGCCGCTCCTCGGCCGTGTACACCGGGTGTCCCGGGGGATCGGTGAAATGAGCGCAGAGCACACCCCGCTCGAGCGCGAGCCGGCCCGGTTTGTCGTCCCGCCCCATGACCAGGAACACCGCGGTGTTCTCTCCGGGATCCTCGAATCCCAGGAGGAACACGATGAAACCGACGAGCGCGTCGACGCCGCCGAGCTTGTCGAGGAGGAACCGCTTCTTCAGCGCCCGTTTCGTTTCTTCTTCCGTCAGGCGATGCAGTTTCCTCGCAGGGACCGCCATCCTCACCAGTGGGTGGAGCAGGGATCCGAGAATCCCTTTCGGCTCCAGCGCCGCGAGCACCGCTTCGGAAATGTTCCTCGCCTCTTCGCGGAGCTCGTTCGTGAGGAGGTCGGATAGCTCGCTCCGGAAATCCTGGAAGATCTGCTTCAGCTGGGACGGAACGTACTGTTCGAGGCTGGTCAGCACCGATCCGACGTCGGCGGGAATGGAAACCGTGTGCTCCTGGCCGAGCCCGCCGTCCGCGTGTGAAACGAATCGGAACGAATGCCCGTCGTGCTGTCGCGAATTGCCGTGTCCGGCGCTGAGCGCACGCACCCAGCTTCGATTGCTGCTCCGGGGCATCGCCCTCGCGCCGGTGTTGAAATGGTGGAGCAATTCGCGGACGCGGGCTGTCCGGTCACGGGCAATCCCGCCTTCGTCGGCGAGGAACGCCTTGAGCTGCTGCGCCAGTTGCAAATACTGCCTGTGCGGCGCCCGCTCGAGATACCGATTGCGACCGAACCAGATCGGAGCGCGAAACATCCCGAAGACTTCCTTCAGCGACGGGGGATAGCCGCCGTCCTGGAGCAGGAACCACTCCGGGCGGTCGTGTGCCGGGTTGCCGTTACGGTGGTAAAGCAGGGAAGTCGTGATGGTCGGCCCGGAGCAAGGCTCGACCGGCTGCTTCACGTCGTACGCAAGCCCGACCGCGTCCGCATTCGCGAAATATTTGTGCCCGAGCTTGCCGCTGAGGTGCGGCAGCGCTCCGCTTGCCTTGCACTTGAGGAGCAGCTCCGTCGAGTTCACCGCGCCGGCGCAGAGAAACACCCACTTCGCTTCGACGGTCACGCGTCTTGCGCCGCAAAGCCGGTCTTCGTAGGCGACCGAGTACCCGTGCTCCGGATGATGGGGATCCAGTGGCTTGATCTCGACGACCTCGGCTAGCGTGCGGATGTCGGCGTAGGGCCTCTTCGCCTGGTCGTCCCAAGCGTCCTCGGCGATGGCGAGATAGTTCAAGTCCAGCGTGTTCTTGGCGCGAAACTCGCAGCCGATGTCGCAGTTCCCACATCCCTGACAGCCCTCCTGCGTGCGCCGGCGGGGCCCACCATCCGGTTCCTGCGCCTCGCGGGGTTTCTTGAAATGAACCGCAAGCGGGGGGTGGAAGAACTCCCCTTCGCGGCCGAGTCGCTTCGCCACGGCTTGCATGATTGCGGTCTTCGGAGCGCCGCCGCGCCGAAATTCCTGTGCCTCGATCGACGCGACCTGAAGCATGTAGGCCGCGAGGTCGTAGTAACGCTCGAGCCTGTCCCGCGAGCATCCCTCCGGCCATCCCGACTCGAAGACGTGCTTGGGCGCGCGCAGATGGACGTTGGCGTAGATCAGCGATCCGCCCCCGTACCCTGCCGCCTGCCCGACCTCGATGCCGTTCAGGTCGCGCAGTTCCCACAGGCCATTTCCCGCCGTCCAGAGCAGGCGCGACAGATCCGGGACCTCGCCGGGACCGGGCGGTGTGACCCTCGGGAAGTCGTCCTTCTCGTAACGCCGCCCGCGCTCGAGCACGCAGATATGGAAGCCGGCTTGTACGAGGCGGCAGGCCGCGACCGCACCACCGAAGCCGGTGCCGATCACCACTGCGTCGAGTTGGGGCCCCATCTTCCCCCCTCTCCAAGCATTGCGGATCGTGCATGGGAAATCAATGGCTGGCCTACAAAATGATTCAGCCACTCATGCGACCAGTGATCACTATGAATATCGACAACCGATTCATGGTCAGCAAGTGCCGTGCCCGCGGGCGCAAGGCGAGCGATCCCATCACGAGCCGCACGCGCAATCTATTGCAAGAACACAGATCACGTCGAACCGTGGCGCTACGGTGGCGCTACCAGCGGCGCTACTTCACGCGCGTTCTCATTCCGGTTGAGGTTCCCCGATTCAGTGGGCGTTTACTCTCAACGGGCGCCGCGCGCTCGCAGATCCAGTCCACTGAGATGTCGCTTCCAAACCGCAACGTGGTGAGGTTCGCTCGGGCTACCCGTGGATACGGCAACCAGCCCGTGATCGGGTCCATCGAGTTCCCGAGGCTACGCGGGCGAGTATCCCCCGTGTCGAGATCCGCATCCGCGGCGAACTCGCAGTTGGCGGTGTCAGGCCCGGGTGCTATCCGCCGAGGCGATGGCCGCCTTACCGCCGATCCCTCGATGCGGTGCTGCGTCTGCGGCGCCGCTCTCTGGTACGTCCGCGCGCGTGTGATCGGCGAGGAGGGCCATTTCCATTGCCGTCGCTGCGGCGCACGGTATTGCGAGACGCAGCATTGGTATC
Organism: Deltaproteobacteria bacterium; assembly: GCA_005879805.1. GTDB lineage: Bacteria > Myxococcota > Myxococcia > Myxococcales > 40CM-4-68-19 > VBKO01. The sequence continues at coordinate 11,817 of VBKL01000107.1, forward strand.
CGGGCATGAGCTGCCGTCGCCACGGCGAGCTCTGAGCTTTGAGGTAGGAGGGGTGTCGTTGGCAAAAACTTGATCCGACACGCTGGACGTAAATCGGCAGGGAGGCAAGCTGGATGGCCATGCACCTCGTACTCGCTCTGCTGGGCGCTCTGCGCGCCGCGCTGTCGACTCGCTCAGACCTCATTCTTGAGAACCTGGCGCTACGGCAGCAACTCGCCCTACTCCGACGCTGCTCTAAGCGCCCTGGCATTGGTCCCCTCGATCGCCTCTTCTGGATGTGGCTCTCGCAGCGGTGGGCGCGGTGGCGCGAGGCGCTCCATATCGTTCAGCCGCAGACCGTTATTCGCTGGTACAGACAAGGCTTCCGCGCCTTCTGGAACTGGAAGTCCCGACGCGGTGGAACCGGTCGACCGCCCATCGACTGCCAGGTTGCAAAACTCGTCCGCACCATGGCCCTCGCCAATCCTCTCTGGGGCGCGCCGCGCATCCATGGTGAGATCCTCAAACTCGGTCTTGATATTTCAGAACGCACCGTTGGTCGGCTCATGCCCCGTCGCGTGAAACCGCCCTCCCAGACCTGGCGAACGTTCCTCCAAAACCACGTTGCCGATCTCGCCTCCGTCGACTTCTTCGTCGTACCCACCGTGACGTTCCGCGTGCTCTATGTGTTCGTGGTCCTGCTTCATCACCGCCGCCGAGTCGCGCACTTCAACGTCACCGAGTCGCCCACCGCCGCCTGGACCGCGCAGCAGATCATCGAAGCCTTCCCTCACGAATCAGCGCCTCGCTTCCTCCTCCGCGATCGGGACAGCGTCTACGGCGCCGAGTTTCGAGAACGGGTCAAGAACATGGGCATCGCCGAGGTTCTCACCGCACCGCGCTCGCCGTGGCAGAATCCCTTTGCCGAGCGCGTGATCGGTACCATCCGCCGCGAGCTCCTCGACCACGTGATTGTTCTTAATGAGGGCCACTTGCGCCGTCGTCTTCGCAGTTACCTCGGCTACTACCACCAGTCGCGCACACACCTCGCCCTCGAGAAAGACGCGCCCGAGCCGCGCGCAGTCGAGCCACCCGACACCGGGCGAATCATTGCGCTGCCGCAAGTCGGCGGACTCCACCACCGCTACGAACGCCGCGCGGCGTAGCCGTACTCGACGATCTCCCTGCCTCGAATAAGTCCGCGATTGCTTTGCGAACATAGGCTCGCTGACCGGGCTCGCGGGCTCGGTCATCAACGCCCTCCCGTCGCCCTTGCTTCGGCCGACCCAACAGCGCGCGCTGCTGCTCAAATAGGCTCGGCCTCTGCCGCTT
>VBKL01000267.1 GCA_005879805.1 Deltaproteobacteria bacterium
CTGGCCCGTCCAATCGGCGGCGCGGGCCGCCGGAACGGCGCAAAGCAAGGCGACGAGAAATGGCGCCGCGAGCCGGCGGCGCCTCCCGAGCAGCACCGCCAGCGCGGCAAGGGCGGCGAGGAATCCGGCCTCACCGCTCGAGCATCCGCCGCCGCCGTTGTCGTGACCGCCTTCGGCGCGGTAGTGGCGGTAGAAGTCGTCGACGAGGAAGGGAGTGCCGCTGCCGGGATCGGAGGGTGCCGACGCGTTCCCGAACCCGTCGACCGACCTCACGTACATGTCGTAGGTGACTCCGTTCTGCAAGGGCGCGCCACCGCTCACGTTCGACACGTCGACGGAAGTCTGCTGGATCCCGGTGACCTCGGGGGGCACGGTGCCGAGGTCGATGGTCGGCGGCGGCGTCGGGACCCCCGGCGCCCGCGCCACGACGAAGAGGTCGTAGGTGCGATCGCCCGGGTCGTTCGAGCTCCACGAAACGTGCAGGTGCTGGTCCCCCTCCACCAGCGTGGGAACGGAAGGAGCCTTTGGGGGGAGAAGGGCGAAGTTCACCTGCAGGCTGTTGGCGAGGAGCGTCTGCCCAGACGTCAGCGACGTGGTCTTGCGTCGCGCGCAAAAGAAGACCGTGAACGGCGACGCCGCGCTCTTGGTAGTGTCGTTGCAGCCGTTCGCGAGCCCGGCGACGAGGTCCGAGACGAGGTAGCTCGTGTTGATGACGAACTGCCCGAGTTGGGCCTGGGACACGGTGTTCGCGGCCCCGGCCGGATCCTTGCTCGTATCGCTGCAGGTGGAGGCGTCCGGCGTGATGTAGAAGGCGACCGTGTCCGTCCCGGCCGTCGGCGGGCTCCCCGTCGGCGTGTAGTCGACGCGAAAATCGATCACCCGGTTGGGCTGGCAAAGCGCCCTTCCGATGTTGACCGACACCACGCCGGAGGGGGTGGTCGTCTGGAACGAGCTGGTGATGGTCTGCGCGAAGGCGGCAGCCGGCAAGAGCAACGACACCGTTGCCAGGAAGCATCGGATCCGCACGCACACCTCCCAAGCAAGCGCCGGGCCACTGCGCCGACCCGACGGGACACCCTGCACGGCTCGCCCCGGCTGACATTCTGTCCGAGGCCGGGCCCGCAGGCGCGACATTTCGACAAGGAGTGTCGAACCGTGAGATCCGCTCTTCAGTTCAAGGCGCCCAACGCTCCTGGATAGTCGGAGAGGAGCAGCTCGGCGATCTGCACTGCGTTGGTGGCGGCGCCCTTGCGGAGGTTGTCGCTCACCACGAACAGCGAGAGTCCGCGCTCCTGCGCCAGGTCCCTGCGGATGCGGCCGACGAGCGTGTCGTCGTCTCCCGCGCCGAGGAGCGGCATCGGGTAGACGTGCTGGGAGAGATCGTCGACCACCTTCACGCCGCGCGCGCGGCGCAGGATCTCGCGGGCCTCGTCGGGCGGAAGGTCGCGCCGGAAGGTGAGGTTGACCGCCTCGGAGTGGCAGTAGAAGACCGGGACCCGGACGCAGGTGGCGGAGATGCGAAGGTCGGGGAGCTCGAGGATCTTGCGGCTCTCGTTGACCATCTTCATCTCCTCCTCCGTGTAGCCGTTGGGAGTGGCCGGCCCGATCTCGGGGAGCAGGTTGAAGGCGATCCGGTGGGGGAACTTGGAGGCCTTGATCTCGCCCATGTTGAAGAGGGCCCGGCTCTGCTTCTCCAGCTCGTCGATGCCCTTCTGCCCGGCTCCGGAAACCGACTGGTAGGTGGAGACGATCACGCGGTCGAGCTGCGCGGCGTCGTGCAAGGGCTTCAGCACCACCACGAGCTGGATGGTGGAGCAGTTCGGGTTGGCGATGATCCGCCGTCCCCCCGGACGGACCGCGAGCTCGACCGCCTTGGGGTTCACCTCGGGAACGACGAGCGGGACGTCCGCGTCCATGCGGAACGCGGAGGAGTTGTCGACCACCACCGCTCCTGCTCGTGCAGCGTGAGGAGCGAACTCCCGCGAGACCGTCGCACCCGGAGAGAAGAGCGCGATGTCGACGCCCGCGAAGGAATCGGGAGCCAGGCGCCGGACGATGATCTCGTGGCCCTTGAACTCGACCGGCTTGCCTGCGCTGCGCTCGGAAGCGAGAGGTACCAGCTCGGCGACGGGGAAGTCGCGCTCTTCGAGCACCTTCAACATCTCGCGGCCCACGGCGCCGGTCGCGCCGGCGACGGCCACTTTCACCTTCCGCATCTCTTTTCACCTCGATTGGAGCAAAGGTCCGTCCCACAGGTCGGACGCGCCCGTCAAGGCATCGCCTCTAGCCCGACAGACCGCCCACGCGCCCCTCGGCCAGGGCGACTTCCGCGGCCAGCGCGGAAAGATATTCCGGGGCGAGCGCGAAGACCGCGTTGCGATCATGGCGGGCGCCTCGCAACCCGGCAGCGCAGAGCTGCGCGACACAGCGAGCAAGCGGCGCGACCGGCTCGTCCACGACTGGCAGGCCGCCTAGCGAGGCGCGATTTGCTCGCGCGCCGGGACCGACCACCGTCGCGGGCCTGTGCAGCCTTTCCACGAAAGCAGGAAGGCTCGCCGCCGGCATTACCGTCTCGGGAACCACCATTGCACCGCCCTCGATCGCGCTCGCGTACAACTCTCCCTTGCGGGCCTCCAGCGTGGGCACGATGAGACCAGTTCCCCCGGCGGCGAGAGCCAGCGCCCGCAGCGAGGAAGCTCCGGCGAGGGGGAGCTCGCGCGCGTAGGCAATGGCCTTCAGCGATGCGAGACCGACTCGCAGGCCCGTGAACGAGCCAGGGCCGAGACCGACGGCGAGGGCATCGACGCGCGCGAGATCGCCTCCGCACAGATCGACGAGCGCGCCGGGAAGGATCTCTCCTGCCTTCTCGGGAGGCGCGTGCAGGGACTCCGCAACCACGCCCCGATCCGGATCGACGAGAGCGCAGCTCGTCCAGCGAGAGGAGGTATCGAGGGCGAGGATCAGCATCTAGAGCCCCGCGCCGCGCGCGCTAGTCGAGGAACATCCGCACCGCGTCGTTGCGCAGCGCGAAGAGCATGAGCGCGAGGACCAGCGCCACGCCGACCAGGTTCGCGATCTCGCGGAAGCGGAGGCTGAGCGGACGCCGTCGCACGCCTTCGATGGCAGCGGAGAGGACGTGGAATCCGTCGAGCACGGGGATGGGAACGAGATTCAAGACGCCCAGGTTCAAGCTGATGAGAGCCATCCAGCCGAGGAACGTCTGCCAGCCCGCGTCGGCGGCGGTACGGGCGACGCTGGCGATGGTCAGGGGGCCGCTGATCGCCTCGGCGGAAATCCGCCCGACGACGATGCGCTCCAGGCCGAGGACCATCTTTCGCGTCATCGAAGCGATGCCCGTGACGCTGCGGGCGAACGCAGTCGAGATGGGATAGCGCACCGATACGACGGACGGCTCCACGCTCCAGATTGCGGGGTCGGGCCCGGCGCCGAGGTCGGGCACCTGCACCCGGACGCCCGCCTCGTCACGCGTCGATCGCATGTGCTGGCGGACGGTGACGTCGACGAGCTGGTTTCCACGGCGAACGGTCATCTGGAATGGCTCAGCTCCGGCAGCCTTCCTGGCGAGCTCGACGTCGTCGTTCCACCAGCCCACGTTCTTTCCGTTGATGCTCACCACGCGGTCGCCGCGACGCAGGCCCGCCTCGGCGGCGGCCGAACCGGGCTGGACGAAGAAGAGCGCGAGATGGGCGACGCCGATACCGGACTCGGTGCCGTCCGCCTCGAGAACGGCATGGAAAGACTTGTCGGACCACAAGCTCGCGCCGGGAGCGGGCACCTCTTCGCGTCGCAGGACATCGACGGGAACGGGGCCATGCAGCGACGCGATGCGCTCCGCGAGCTGCTCGTAATTCGAGATTGGCTCGCCGGCCAGCCGGACCACTCGATCGAAATCGCGCAGTCCCGCACGGGCAGCCGGGCTACCCTGCTGCACGACGATCTCGGCGGCGAACGGTTTGGGAGAGATTCCGATCCGCCCTCGCTGGACGGTCTCGATGAGATCGGACTCCTCGACGGTTCCCGGGACGACGACGGACTCGAGGGTCTGCGACCCGCGCTGGATGGTGAAGCGCGTGGCCTGCCCCGGGCGCGACCCGACCATCTCCTGGAGGGCCGGGAAACTGTCGACCGGCTTGCCGTCGACGGCGACGATGCGGTCGCCGTACCGGAGGCCTGCGTGGGCGGCAGGAGAGTTGGGCTTCACGCTTCCGACCATCGCGAGCATCTCGACGTGAGGCAGCACGTTGAGGAGGAACAAGACGGCCACCGCGAGGACGAAGTTTGCCGCTGGTCCGGCTACCGCGATGGCGGCCTTGCGATGCGGCGGCTGCTCCAAGAAGCCCCGGCCCTGGTCTTCCGGAGGCAACTCTTCGAGCGGGTTGTCCCCGGCGAACTTCACGTAGCCGCCAAAGGGCAGGAGGCTCAGCCGGTACTCGGTCTCTCCCCACTGGAAGCCCCACAGGCGGGGCCCGAATCCGATGGAGAAGCGGATCGCCTTGACCCCGAGCCACTTGCCCACCAGGAGGTGGCCGAGCTCATGAATGAAGACGATGACACTGATGAGGACGGCGAAAGCTACGACGGTCGTTGCGAAGGACTGCAGAAAGCCCATTTGACCAGTCTAATGTGCAGCGGGGGTTTTTCCAGCACCTCTTCGCTACCCTGGCTGGAGGATACGTGCACACAACCACACAAAAGGTGCGTTGAAGAGGAGCGCGTCGATCCGGTCGAGGAGGCCCCCGTGGCCCGGGAGGATCTGGGAGCTGTCCTTCTTGTCGAAGGCCCGCTTCAGCATCGATTCGCTCAGGTCGCCCAGGGGTCCCAGGATGCCGCACCCTGCCCCGATGGCCGCCGCCGCCGCCCACGGGACGGTGGGCAAGAGGAAGGCGCGCACGACCAGCGCTCCCGCGATGGAGGCGATGAGCCCTCCGATCGCTCCTTCCCACGTCTTGCTGGGCGAAATGCGGGGATAGAGCTTGCGGCGGCCCAGGGTCCGGCCCGCGAAGTACGCGCCAGTGTCGTTGGCCCACGTTCCCGCCAGGCAAAGCGCGATCCAACCCAGACCCTGATCCGCCGAACGGAGCTGGGCGAGGGAGGCGAGCGCGAGGCCGGGATAGGCCGCGCCGAGGACGGCCAGCCCGACGCGCAAGGGAGCTCGGGGCAATTGACGCTCGAAGAGTAGCGAGTCGACGAAGGCGACCACGACCAGGGCGGCGAGGATCGCCGCCGGACCGGGCATCGCTCCCCCGGCGGTGAGCGGGATGAGGAACGCGGCCAGCGCGGAAGCGACCAGGCCGGCCGACGGGGGCCGCTGCTCGCCGTTCGGAACGGGCAGCCGGTTCAGCTCGACGGCGCAGAGCGCCGAGGCGACGCCGAGCAGGAGGGCGAACGGCCACCCGCCGACGAGAAGCAGCCAGACGACCAGCGGCAGCAGCACCACCGCCGTCGCGATTCGCGCGATGAGGTTCTTGTTCTTGTCGTTCATCGAGTGGTGCGGACCTGTGCGCTGGTCTTGCCGAAGCGGCGTTCGCGGTTCTGGAAATCGTCGAGGGCCACGAGGAGATCCTCTTCCCCGAAATCGGGCCACAAGGTCTCGGTGAGATGGATTTCGGCGTAGGCGAGCTGCCAGAGGAGGAAGTTGGAGACGCGGACCTCGCCGCTGGTGCGGACGACGAGCTCGAGGGGAGGCAGGCCGCGCGTCCAGAGGCGGTCCTCGACGGCTGCGGCGTCGATCTCGTCGGGCTCGAGCGAGCCGCGGCGGGCGTCTTCGGCCACCTTGCGGGCCATGGCGATGATCTCCTCGCGTCCGCCGTAGCTCAACGCAAGGGTGAGCACCATGTCTTTTCCCTCGGCGCTCGCGGTGCGCAGCTCCTCGAGCGGATCGCCCACGCGGGCAGGCAGGCGATCGAGCTCGCCGATGGCGTGGAGGCGGATCCCGTTGTCGAGGATCTCGCGCCGCTCGAGCGGCCTTCGCGAAACCTCTCCTCGCAGCTTCGCGAGCTCGAGCTCGGTTCGCAACGTAGCGCCTCGTCGGCCCTCAGGGGCGGGGGACTGTAGCACCGCCGATTCGCAGCGGGCAGGAAACTGGCGAGAAGGTTGGGTGAAGGGCAGGCGGGGAAGCGGGGAAGACCGGCGGAGCGTGCGGGACGCGACGAGAAGACATCTCCCGTCCAGCACGACTCGGATTCGCGGCCCGGGTACGCTACCTTTGCTCCCGTGCGCGGCTGGTTCGGACCTTTTCGGATCGAGCGTCAAGTGGGACGCGGCGGGCTCGGCGCCGTGTATCGCGCCATCGACTCGCGCTCCGGCGACACCGTCGCCCTGAAGCTGTTGCCGCCGGGATCGGATTCCATCGCGCTGGCGCGGCTCGAACGCGAGTTCCGGGCGCTCCGCGCGCTGCAGCACCCCAACATCGTGCGCGTCCTCGAGCTCGGCGAGGAAGACGGCATTCCCTGGCTCTCGATGGAGTTCGTCGAGGGGCTCGTCCTGCGCGACTTCCTCACCGTGGTGGGGGATCCCGTCCCGCTCGAGCCGGATGCGGGGTATCCGGTGTCGGAAGGGGTCGATCTCGACGTCCTCTTCGACGAGCCCGACTCCGGCGCCCTGCTCGCCGCGGCGCGCTGCCGCCAGTTCTCCTTCCGCACCGATCTCGACGCCGTGCTCACCGATCTCGAACAGGAGGAGCTGGACCGCGCCCAGCGCCTCGCGGCGCTTTGCGAGTCGCTCGCGCAGATCTGCGACGGGCTCCACTTCATCCACGCCCGCGGCCTCGTGCACCGCGATCTCAAGCCGTCGAACATCCTGGTGAACACCGCCCACCGCGCGATCCTGGTCGACTTCGGCCTGGTGAAGCGGATGCAGGACGATCGCGTGACCGACGCGGGCAGGACGGTGGGCACCTACCGGTACATGTCGCCGGAGCAGGCGCGCGGCGAGAAGGTGGATCGGAAGGCGGATCTCTACTCGGTGGGTGCGACGCTCTACGAGCTGCTGGTGGGAAGGCCGCCGTTCCTGCAGCAGAACCAGCTCGAGCTCCTCGAGGCGATCGTGGGCCAGAAGCCGCCTGCCGTGTCGCAGGTCAATCCGGGCGCTCCGAAAGGGCTGTGCGCACTGTGCGATCGGCTCATGTGCAAGCGCCCGGAGGACCGGCCCGCGTCGGCGGCGGAGGTGGCGACGGTATTGCGGTCCGAGGCGTCGGGGCTATTGCGGGCGTAGTCAGCGCTACTTGCTCGGTAGCTGGATGTCGCCCAGATCGAGGATTTCGCCTTCCCGCGCCTCGACGTCGCGAACCCAGGGACGCGTGTCGAAAGAAGTGACGGTGAGACGACGGGGGCCTGCCGGGAGCCCTGTCAGATCGAACCTACCGTCCTCGAACGAGACACAGCGAAGCTCGTCGCCGGTAAGCGGGTCCGATAAGCAGACACGACCCGGCGCTATGCGACCGTTAGTCGAGACACGTTCGGCCCGCAAATACTTTCGCGAGCGCACGCACGGGGATCGCGGTGCGGCGAGAGACGGGCAACAGCGCGAAGACAATCTCCGCATCACCCGGCAGGCCTGGAATCGTCACGTGCAGATGCGATCCTGGCTCGGTCAGATACGAAGGCCGTGCCGTCCACTCGAACACCTTCGGCTCTTTCGGGGTCGGCGGCGGGAAGTCCGGGCGCAGACGAAGGATCGTTCGCGTTTCACACCCGTCGCGGCGGCATACGAGCCGCCGATCCCCCTCGCTACCGCGCCGCACTTCCACCGTGACTTGATCCGGAACACCCCCGAGCCGGAACGTGCCGTCGGTCGCTGTGTGAATCCGCGCCGGTGTCGTCGGCTCGCCGAAATGAATGGTCTGGATCCACCCGGCCACCACGGCACCCGCGACGGGTCGCTCGTGCGCATCGAGGACGATGCCATCGATTGCCGGGTACTTCTCACCGGGGACGTACCGGTTCGAGAGCGTGTCGAGCGCGATCGCGAGCGGAAACGAATCGCCGGCCCGCACCACCGCGTTCTCGACCAACGCGAAGGGAAAGGTCTTGGTGTGGATCTCCACGTCGTAGATGCCGGCAGGAAGCTCTAGCGCGGAGGCGCGGCCGTCCGGTCCTGTGCTCCCGCGCGTCACCGCGGGATCCTGTCCAGCGCGACGGATCTCCACGACGGCTTGGGGAACCAGGACCTCGTCCGCGGTCACCGAAACCAGGAGGGTTCCCGCGGCAGCAAGCGCCACCGCGATCATCGCGCCGTCTCCCGCAGGCGGCGCTTCATGTCGGCCGCGAAGCCGCCCCTGTGCCAGCTGTGCTTCCACGCCTTCACGGCGAGCCAGACCGCTCCCACGGTGGCGAGGGCGATTGCGTAAGGTGCGAGGGAGCGTCGCTCGACGCGTGCGTCCCAGCCGAGGAGCAAGAGGGCGAGAGCGACCCACGCCGCGGCGGGATTGTGCTCCTTGCGAAGTGCTCGCCGGGGCGACCAGGGGCGCGTCGATGCCGGGAACGTGAGCGCGCGGGGCCAGAAGCGAGGCACTCGCGATGCGTACTCGTCGAAGCGCGCGCCGAACTTCTCGCGCAGGAACGCCTCTTCCGCGGCGATGATCGCGCGGTACTGCGTCGCGAACAGGCACGCGACGAGCGCCGTCAGGATGGCGTCGTGGGCGATGGCGCAGACACCGAGCGTGATGAGGAGGTTTCCCAGGTAGAGCGGATTGCGGGTGAGCGCGTACGGCCCTTCGGTATTGAGGTCCGTCGCAATCAGGCGCTCGTTCTGC
>VBKL01000268.1 GCA_005879805.1 Deltaproteobacteria bacterium
CGGGCCGCTCGCGCGGTCGGTCGAGGTCTTCGATGCGCAGCGTGAAACCGCCGCCCGCTCGCTTCGCCCACAGCCAGGCGAGCAAGGCAGTCCTCGCATTCCCGAGGTGCAGCTCTCCGGTCGGGCTCGGTGCGAAGCGGCCTCGTTTGCCGTCCATTCGTCCGGTTTCGCACGCGCCGACATGCCCGTGAATGGTTCCGCTGTAGATTTCATCCGAATCGCTCAAATCGTTCACGAAGGAGAAGCAAGCTGCGCATGGAACATCTCGTAGGAAGCTCGATGCCGAAGACTGACGTCCTTTCGACGCGTCAGGTGGCTCAGCTTCTCGGGGTGGGGGAAGCGACGGTCAAGCGCTGGGCTGACGCCGGCGAGATCGAATGCTTCCGCACGCCTGGGGGCCACCGGAAGTTCCGTCTGCGCGACGTCACGGCTTTCGTCCAGGGTCGTAAGTTCGAGGTCCAGGGAACTCTGCCGGCCCGTCTCTCTTCGGATGCCTCGGAAGAGGAGGGCGCCGCCGTCTCGGAGTTCGAGACCTCCGCGCTGGCGGGCGACGCTTCGGGCTGCGTCGCGCAGCTGGCCGCGCACCGCCTGCGGGGCGAGTCGCTCGCCGCAATCTTCGACGACGTGGTCGCTCCGGCGCTCGTCAGCATCGGGCAGAGGTGGCAGTTGGCCAGCCTGAGCGTCGCCGAGGAGCACATCGGGTCGCAGGCCGTGATCGACGCCATCGCCCGGGCGCAACCCCTGGCCGAGCCCCCGGGAGAGCCGAACCGCGCGGTCCGCGGCGCCGCGGTGGTCGCCGCGGTGGCGGGCGAGATGCACGACATCGCGGCGCGCATGGTCGCCTGCCTGTTGCGGGCGCGGGGATTCGAGGTCCTGGCGCCGCTCGCGCAGACGCCGGCCCGCGATCTTGCCGACCTCGTCCTGCGCTGCCGCGCTTCGATCGTGGCGCTCTCCTCTACCGTGCCTCGAGACCTCGCCGAGCTTTCCGAGCAGGTCGGCATGGCCGCGCGCGCGGCCGGCCAGTCCGGCGGGCGCGTGGTCCTGGGCGGGGTCGGGATGGCGAACGTTCCGCTCCCCGAAGGCGCGGAGCTGCTCCGCTCGATGCGCGATCTGGAAGCGCACGTCGGAGGGGCCCGCCCGCAGCGTCACTAGCGACGGTCGCGGGCCGGCGCTGCCTTTCCACTCGCGCGGTGTGGTATGAGCCGGGCCTTTCCGCGCAGGTCGAATGCCAGATGCCTGACAAGAACAAGCTGCCCTCGTTCGCCGACATCATGCACGAGGCCGAAAGGCCACCCGAGCCGGAGAAGCCGAAGACCGCGGCCCCGCCTCCCGAGCCCAGGAAGCGGCCCTCGTCGCCGAGCTTCGCAGAGATCATCGGATCGGTGGAGCTGCACCCGGAGGACCGCGCTCCGCGGCCCCTGCCCTCCCGGCCTCCGCGTCCGCAGCGCAAGGACGAGCGGAAGATGCCGGTGGTGGTCCGCAAACCGGCTCTCGGCAAGGCCGCGGAGGAGCGGGCTTTGCCTGCGACGGGCGGAGGCCGCAGGCCGGAGCATCCGGTCGAGGAGCGGGCTTTGCCTGCGACGGGCGGAGGCCGCAGGCCGGAGCATCCGGTCGAGGAGCGGGCTTTGCCTGCCACGGGCGGAGGCCGGAGCCCGGAGCATCCGGTCGAGGACCAGACGGCGACTCCCCCCGCGGGCAGCGAGGCGGCGCCTCAGGAATCGTCCGCAGAGCCGGCGCAACGCGAGCCTGCGCGGCCCACGCCGGAGTCGGTCTTCTCGCGGCCCTCTCCAGATGAATCGGCGGATTTCGGGACGCTCTTCCGCGAGAGCGAGAAGTCGGGCGAGAAACGCGAGCGGCTGCGCCTCGGCCAGAAGATCTCCGCCAAGGTGGCGCACGTCGGCGCCGAGATCGCCTACCTCGATCTGGGCGGCAAGGGCGAGGCCATCGTCGACCTGCGCGAGCTTCGCAACGATGCCGGCGAGATGGTGGTGCACGCGGGCGAGACCATCGAGGCGTACGTCCTCTCCCTCGGCGACGGCGCGGTGGTGCTCACCCGCAGCGTGCCGAAGGGTGCCGGCCGGGAGGCGCTGCAGCAGGCGCTGGAGAGCAAGGTCCCCGTCGAAGGCACGGTCACCGCGCAGAACAAGGGCGGGCTGGAGGTCGATCTCGGCGGGCTGCGCGCTTTCTGCCCGGCCTCGCAGGTCGACGTCCGCTTCAACGAGGATCTCTCGCAGTACGTCGGCCAGAAGCTCAAGTTCCGGGTGATGGAGCTCCGCGGTGGCAATGCCATCCTCTCGCGCCGCGCGCTCCTCGAGGAGGAACGGGCGCAGGCCGCCCAGGAGCTGCGCAAGAAGCTGGAAGTGGGCGCGATCCTGGAGGGCACGGTGAGCTCGGTGCGCGATTTCGGCGCCTTCGTCGACCTGGGCGGGCTCGAAGGGCTCGTCCACGTCTCGGAGCTGAGCCATGCCCGCGTCGCCCACGCCCAGGACGTGGTGAAGCAGGGGCAGAAGGTCCGCGTGCAGGTCCTGCGCATGGAGACCGACGAGAAGGGCCACGAGCGCATCGCGCTCTCCTTGCGCGCGCTCGAGCAGGATCCGTGGGATGCCGCCCGCCCCCAGCTCGAGGAAGGAAAGAGGCTCTCCGGGAAGGTGGTGCGCCTGCAGCCGTTCGGCGCCTTCGTCGAGCTGTTCCCCGGCGTGGACGGCCTCGTTCACGTCTCGGCGCTCTCCAACCGGCACGTCCAGCACCCGCGCGAGGTGGTCAAGGAAGGCGAGACCATCCTCGTGCAGATCGAGTCGGTCGACGACAAGGGCAAGCGCGTTTCCCTGCGGCGCGTGAGCGAGGACGAGGCACAGGAGGCCCCCTCGGCGCCCCCCGCGCAACGACAGCCCGCCGCGAAAAAGGGGAAGGTCGGCGACATGGTCGACGCCAAGGTGGACCGCGTCGAGGCGTACGGCGTCTTCGTCTCCTGGCCCGAAGGCAAGGGGCTCATCCCCAACGCGGAGCTGGGAACGCCGCGCGGCTCGGACAACAAGAAGACGATGCCGCTGGGAACCGCGGTGAAGGCGCAGATCATCGAGATCGACGATCGCGGGCGCTACCGATTGTCCCGGACTTCGGCGGAGCGCAGCGAGGGCCGCGCCGAGTACGAGGCGTATCGCAAGAAGGCGCCGCCTCCCGGGAAGGGATTCGGGACGCTCGGCGATCTGTTGCGGGCGAAGCTGGAGCAGTCGGAGTCGGACGAGTAGCGGTCAGTCCGGAAGAACGATACCGAGGCCTCGTTCGCGGGCCTGCCGGAGCGCCCGGCTCGCGACGGCTAGATCGAAGATGGCGAGGCCGAGGTTCGCGCACAGGATCGTCTCCTCTGCGCTCGTTCGCGCCGCCGAATGAAGCTCGCCAAAGTCTTCCGGCCAGCCCGCGAACGATCCTTTGGCGCGGGCAAGCTTCATCTGCGACACATCGTCGGTGTAGCGCTGATCGAACGCGCCAGCCGCGGCGGCGCCGACCGAGGCGTCGTAGTCGATGGTGCAGACGAACGCGCCGCGCGCGAAGACGCGGGGCCCGAGCGACGGTGCTGCTCGCGGCGGCCAGGGTGCGCAGGTCACGACCACTCCCGCGTCGCGGCAGGCGGCCTCGGCGGAATCGGCCGCCTCCACCTCGATGCCGTGCTCGCGAGACATCTCGGCGGCATACCGCTCCGCCGTGGCTCGCGAAGGCGCCCACGCGCGGCAGCGCCGGAGCCGGGGCAGGACGAGCTTCAGCGCGGCGAGGTGCATCCTCCCTTGCTGACCCGGGCCGATGACGGCGATCGTCTCCACTCCGGGCCAGGCGAGGCGGCGGGCCGCGATCGCCGTCGCCGCGGGAGTTCGCAGCGCCGTCAGATACGCTCCCTCGACGATGGCGACGGGCGCTCCGGTCTCGAGATCGTTCAGCACGATGAGCGCGGTCAACGCCGGGCGCCGATCGGGAAATACGGAGATCCATTTCATCCCCGCGACGTCGGGCAAGCGCGCCGGCATGGCGTGGAAGAGCGCCCCCGGGCGGGGCGAGATGCCGAGCTTGGGCGGCATCTCGATCTTCCCCTGCGTCTTGGCGGAGAGCGCCTCTTCGCAGGCCCCGATGCAATCGCCGAGCGACAGCCCGCACCGCTCGACGTCGGCGCGCGATAGGAAGAGCACCCGCGAACGGTAGCGCTTTTCCCTGTGGCGCGAGGGATCTAGAACGAAGCGAGCCGCCGGCCCTTGCCACTGAACGTGCGTGCAGCTAGATCGGTAGGGTGGCTGCCCCCCTCCTGCGAGACCCCGGCACGCTCGCGCAATTGCTCCGCTCGGGAGTGGTGCAGCGAGCTACCCGGCCAGCGCCGAGGCGGCGGGTCCTCGCAACCGGCTCGCCTTCGCTCGACGCAGCTCTCGGTGGCGGATTCGGCAGAGGCGAATTGCACGAGATCGCCGCTCCGGCGTCGGCGGGCGGCACCGCGCTGCTCCGCGCCGCGCTCGCCGCCGCCACCCGTGCGGGAGAGCTGTGCGCGCTCGTCGATCCGGAAGATTCGTTCGATCCGCGCCCCGCGGACATCGATCTGCGGCGGCTCCTCTGGGTCCGCCCCCGCGACCCTTCCCACGCGCTGCGCGCGGCCGAGATCGCGCTCGAGGCCCGCTTCTCGCTCGTTGCGCTCGATCTCGCCCGGACCGCTCCGCCTGCCCGCATCGAAGGCGTGCACGTCGTGCGCTTCGAGTTCTTGCGCAAGAGGCGGGCGCCCGGCGAGGGCATCTGGGCCCGCCTCGCGCGCTGCGCGCAGAAGCACGGCGGCGCTCTTCTCGTTTTTTCGCGCGAGCCGCAGGCAGGGTCGTTTTCCTCGACCACCATCGAGATCGAGCGCGACCGCTCGCGGTGGGAAGGCAGCGCCGGCGCGCCGGGCAGGCTCCTGCGTGGGGCCGGGGCGGTTGCTGCCGTCACACGGTTCCGTCACGGCGCCCCCTCCGCGCCGATCCGCTTGCACCTTTGCTGGGAGGGCGGGTGAACCGCCGCCGCATGGGCCATGCGCGTCGCTTGCCTCCTGGTTCCGGATTTGTCCCTCGTGGCCGCCCAGGCCGCCGTCGAGGCGGCATGCGCGGTTTCACCCCGGGTGGAAGAGACGGCTCCGGGCCTCGTCCACCTCGACGCCTCGGGTCTCTCTTCGCTCTTCGGCGACGAGCGCGGCATCGCCCGCGCCCTGGTCGCTTCCGCCGAGCGGGTGGGGCTCTGCGCCGCCGTGGGGATCGCCGAGGGCAAGTCGGTGGCGCTCCTCGCCGCCCGTGCCGCGCTCGCCGACGTCGAGCTCGAAGCTTCCCCGAACGGGGTCCGCGGCGGCGCCTTCCGCGTCGTCCCGCGCGAGGAGCAGGCCGCCTTCCTCGCCGATCTGCCGCTCTTCGCGCTCGCCTCCTCGGCGAGGGTCCCCGGCCTCGACCTCGACGGCGACCTGGTCGAGACGCTGCAGCGCTTCGGCCTGCGCACCCTCGGCGAGATCGCGCGCCTGCCGCCGGGGCCTCTCGCCGCGCGGCTCGGCCCGGGCGCGGCACCGCTCCTCCGCATCGCCCGCGGCGAAGGGGAGGGCACTTTCGTCCCCCAACATCCGCCGGAGCGTTTCGAGGAGGGAGAAGAGCTGGAATGGGAGGCGACCTCGCTCGAGCCACTCCTCTTCTTGTGTAAAGCGCTCCTCGATCGCCTCTGCGCGCGCCTGGGCGCCCGCGGCTTGATGGCGCGCGAATTGACGCTGCTTCTCCGTCTCGAGGGCGGCTCGTGGGATGCGCGGTCGATCGAGCTCGCCGGGCCGTCCCGCGAAGCGCAGCCGCTTTTGCAGCTGCTCCGTCTCTCGCTCGAGGGCAGGCCTCCGGTTTCTGGGGTGCGTGCGGTGCGCCTCTGCGCGGCGCCAGCTCGCGAGGTCCTCGCCCAGTTGCCGCTCTTCGGACCGCGCACCGCGAGCCCGACGCAGGTTGCCGCCGCGGTTGCCCGCCTGCATGCGCTGGTCGGCGAAGGACGGGTAGGAATGCCGGTGGCGCCGGATACCCATCGTCCGTTCGCGGCGGAAGTGGCGCGGTTCGCTCCGCCGCCCGATGAAACGCAGCCGCGGGCAGCCCCGGCGGCGCGTCCTGCGGGCCGCGACGAGGTGCCGCTTGCCGCCCGCGCCCTCCGTCCGCCGCGCGAGGCGGAGGTCCGCTGCGATGCGCGCGGGCAGCCGCTGCTCGTCATCGGCGAGGGCGCCCTGGGCGGCCGGGTCGTGCAGAGCGCCGGGCCCTGGCGGACCGTCGCGGAGTGGTGGACCGATCGTCCGCTCGCGCTCGATTCGTACGATCTGGAGATCGCCGGCGGCCTCCTCATCCGCGCCTCGCGCGAGCTCGATTCCGGCGCTTGGTGGATCGAGGCCGTCTATGACTGATCGCAAACGCCCCCGCGAGCGGCAGGGAGGAGCGGGCTTTGCCCGCGACGGGCGGAGGCCGAAGGCCGCAGCATCGATCGACCCGCTCGAGAACGTCCTCCAGGACCGGACGCCGCCCGAGGCGCAACTCGGTCCCTATCCCGCGGACGATCTGGTCGCGACGCCCGCGCCGCGTCCCTCGCTGACGGGAATCGCCGCCGAGCTGGAGGCCGAGAGCAGCAGCTCACGCCTGCGCGCGCTCGCCGATCGCAACGCGCGCGACGAAACGCCCGCGGGAGCCAGCATCGCACGCAAGGCCCGCCGCTCGGACTACGTCGAGCTTCACGCCCGCAGCGCCTTCAGCTTCCTGCGCGGCGCCTCGCTCCCCGAGGACCTCGCCGACGCTGCCGCCGACGCGGGCCACGAGATCTTCGGCGTCGCCGATCTAGGCGGCGTGTACGGCGCGCCCCGCTTCCACGGCGCCGCGAGGCGGAGCGGGATCCGTCCTCTCGTCGGTGCGGAGCTGGAAGTCGAGGGCGCCGGTCTGGTGACTCTGCTTTGCGAAGGGCGCCAGGGCTACAAGAACCTCTGCCGCCTCCTCACCCTCGGCCACGCCGGCAGCGAAAAGGGCGAATGCCGGGTGACTCTCGCGCAGCTCGCCGATCTGCGCCGCGGGCTCGTCGCCCTGAGCGCGGGGACCTCCCAGGACCTCTGCGCGCTCGCGAGCACGCTCGGCAACGACAACCTCTACGCCGAGATCCAGCGCCACCTCGATCCCGAGGAGGAGCGCGAGAACCGCCGCCGCATCGACGCGGCCTGCGCGCGGGGCCTGCGCATCGTCGCCGGAGGCGGAGTGAGCCACGCCTCCGCGCGCCACAAACCCCTCTTCGACGCGCTCACCTGCATCCGGCTCAAGACCACCCTCGACGAGGCGGGGCGGAAGCTCTCGCGCAATGCGGAGCGCCACGTCCGCCCGCCCGCGGAGATGGAGGAGATCTTCCGCGATCTGCCCGAGGCGGTGCGGAATACGCGCGAAATCGCCGAGCGCTGCGCCTTCACCCTGGAAGATCTCGGGTACGAATTCCCCGACCCGCACCTGACGTTCGCCGCGACGCTCGATGGGGAATTGCGCCACCGCACCTTCGACGGCGCCCGCACCCGCTACGGCGGTCCACAGAGCCCGCGCTGGCCGGGGGCGGCGGCACAGATCGAGCGCGAGCTTTCGCTCATCGCGAAGCTCGGCCTCGCCGGCTACTTCCTCATCGTCCACGATCTCGTCCGCTACTGCACGACGGAGAAGGTCCTCGTCCAGGGACGCGGCTCGGCGGCGAACAGCGCCGTCTGCTACGCCCTCGGGATCACCGCCGTCGATCCGGTCGGGATGGGACTCCTCTTCGAGCGTTTCCTCTCCGAGGAGCGGACCGACTCCACCGGCCACAAGGCCTGGCCCGACATCGACCTCGATCTGCCGAGCGGCGACCAGCGCGAGAAGGTCATCCAGCACGTCTACCAGCGGTTCGGCGCGCAGGGCGCCGCGATGACCGCCAACGTCATCACCTATCGCGCCCGCTCCGCCGCCCGCGAGATCGGCAAGGTGCTCGGGCTCCCGCAAGGAGAGCTGGATCGTCTCTCCAAGCTCTTGCCGCACTTCGAGTTCACGAGCGAGCACGACGATCTGCCGAATCGAGCGCGGGAGGCGGGGTTCGCGGTCGACGACCGCCGCGTGCGGCTCTTCCTCGCCCTTTGCAGGCAGATCGCGGGGCTTCCGCGCCATCTCGGCCAGCACTCCGGCGGGATGATCATTGCCAAGAACCGCCTCGACGAGGTTGTGCCCCTCGAGCCCGCCTCGATGCCCGGCCGCGTGGTCGTGCAATGGGACAAGGACGACTGCGCCGACCTCGGCATCATCAAGGTGGACCTGCTCGGGCTCGGCATGATGTCGGTGCTGGAGCAGGCGGTGCCGATGATCCGCGCCCACGAGGGCGTGCAGATCGATCTGGCGAAGCTCCCGGAGGGGGATCCCGCCGTCTACGAGATGCTGCAGAAGGCCGACACGGTCGGCGTCTTCCAGGTCGAGTCCCGCGCGCAGATGGCGACGCTTCCGCGCATGCGGCCGTCGCGCTTCTACGACATCGTGGTGGAGGTCGCCATCATCCGCCCCGGTCCCATCGTCGGGCAGATGGTCAATCCGTACCTCGAGCGGCGCGCGGGGCGGCAGGAAGTGACGGTGCCGCATCCATCGCTGTGGCCCGTCCTCGAGCGGACCCTCGGGATTCCCCTCTTCCAGGAGCAGTTGATGCGCATCGCCATGGTGGCCGCGAACTTCACCGGCGGTGAAGCGGACGAATTGCGCCGCGCCATGGGGAGCAAGCGGTCCCTGGATCGGATGAAACGGATCGAGGAGCGGCTCCGCGCCGGCATGACGAAGAACGGTATCGTTCCCAAGGCGCAGGACGAAATCGTGCAAGGCATCACCTCCTTCGCGCTCTACGGGTTTCCCGAGAGCCACGCCGCCTCCTTCGCGCTTCTCGTCTACGCGAGCGCCTATCTCAAGGCGCACCACCCGCAGGCCTTCACGGCCGCGATGCTCAACTGCTGGCCGATGGGCTTCTACAGCCCGGCCACCCTGGTGAAGGACGCACAGCGACGCGGTGTGCACGTCCGTCCCATCGACGTTCTGCGCTCCGACTGGCTGTGCACCCTCGAGCGCGACGGTCCCGAGGAAGACCTCCAGTTGCGCCTGGGGATGCGCTACGCGCGCGGCCTGCGCCAGGCGATGGGCGAGGCCATCGCCCGCGAGCGGAACAATGGACCGTTCCTGAGCATCTCCGATCTCGCGGCGCGTGTGCCGCTCCGCCGCGACGAGCTTGCCACGCTGGCGGAGATCGGCGCCCTCGGCTCGCTCGCCGTGCGCCCCGGTGGCCCCCGATCGACGCGAAGGAGCGCGCTCTGGCACGCGGAGGCGGCGGCGCAGCGCGGGCCCGGGTTGTTCGCCCGCGTCGAGCCGCGAGACGAAGGCGATTCGCCGCTCCCCGAGATGACCTTGCGCGAGCGCACGGCGGCCGATCTGCGCGGCACCGGCATCGCCGTGGGGCCGCATCCGGTGGCGCTCGAGCGCGACAAGCTCCGCGCGCTCCGCGTCCGGACTGCTTCCGAGCTCGTCCACCTCGGCGGCGGCCGCCGCGTGCGCGCCGGCGGACTGTGCATCGTCCGCCAGCGCCCGGGCACCGCCAAGGGATTCGTCTTCCTCTCCCTCGAGGACGAGACCGGAATCTCCAACATCGTCATCGATCCCGACACCTTCGAGCGGAACCGCCGACCGATCCTGACCGCGGCCCTCCTCGTCGTCGAGGGCCGCCTCGAGCAGTACGACGGCGTCACCAGCGTCAAGGGCGACCGCTTCTGGTCGCTGAGCGACGCGGTCGAGGGAATGGAGTCGCGCGACTTCCGATGATCGCTAAACGGCCACGGTCTGGGCGCACGCCCGACGCGCTGCTCGACGGGAGCTTTCGCCGTGTTAAGTGGGATCGGTGCTCAGCGCGGTGATCTTCGATCTCGACGGGACCCTGGTCGACACGCCCTACGTGATCGTGCAGACGGCGCTCGCCGCCCTCGAGGAGAAGGGCTGCGCGGGTCCGACCGCGGACGCCATTCGCGCGACCATCGGTCTCCCCCTCAGCATCGCTTTCTCGGGGCTCCTCGGCCTTCCCGAGGCGCACGGAAACGTGCAGGGCTGCGTCGCCGAGTACCGCCGGCTGTGGCGCGAGCGCGTCGTCCCGCGCTCGAAGGAATTCCTCTATCCGGGAGTGGCGGAAGGAATCGCCGAGCTGCACCGCAGCGGGCTCCGGCTGGGCGTGGCCACTTCCAAGGCGCAGGCGGGAGCGGTCACCCAGCTAGAGGTCGCAGGCATCGCGCCGTACTTCGAGGTGGTCGCGGGCTTCGATGCCGTTTCCCGCCCCAAGCCCGAGCCGGATCTCGCCCTCTACGTCCTCGACAAGCTCGGCCTCTCGCCGGAAGCAACCGTGATGGTCGGCGACACGACACACGACCTCCTCATGGCGCGCGCGGCGGGGTTGCGCGCCATCGCGGTCACCTACGGCGCGCAGTCGGAGGCGACGCTTCGCGCCGAGAACCCGCCTTACGTCGCACGGGACTTCGCCGGAGTGCTTGCTATCTTGAAATCGCTCGGCTGAGCGCTGCGCGCGGCGTTCGCTTGCTGTACCTTTTCGCGCCATGCCCATCGCCAGCGTGAACCCCGCCACCGGACGGACCGTGAAGAGCTTCGACGCCCACAGCGACCGGGACGTCGAGGACC
>VBKL01000269.1 GCA_005879805.1 Deltaproteobacteria bacterium
CGACATCGCGCTGCCGGACGGTTCCCACAAGCAGGTGGCCGCCGGGACCACCGTCGCGGACTTCATCCAGACGCACATCGGCAAGGGTCTCGCGCGTGCGGCGCTCTACGCAACCCTGGACGGCCAGGACCTCGATCTCTCGCGGCCGCTCGAGCACGGCGGCAAGCTGCGCGTCGTCACCAACCGGGACAAGGAAGGCCTCGACCTCATCCGCCACGACGCCGCGCACGTGATGGCGAGCGTCGTGCAGCGCCTCTTCCCGGGCACCCAGGTCACCATCGGCCCGCACACCGAGGAAGGCTTCTATTACGACTTCTTCCGCAAGGAGCCGTTCACTCCGGACGACCTCGAGCGCATCGAGAAGGCCGCCAACGAGGAATTGCGCAAGGACCTCCCCTTCGTGCGCAAGGAGGTCTCGCGCGAGGAAGCCCTGCAGCTCTTCGAGAAGATGGGCGAGAAGTTCAAGATCGAGATCGTCGAGGACATCTTCAACAAGGGCGCGAAGACCCTCACCCTCTATAGCCACGGCGACTGGGTCGACTTCTGCCTGGGCCCGCACGCGCCCTCGACCGGAAAGATCGGCGTAATCAAGTTGCTCAACGTCGCCGGCGCGTACTGGCGCGGCGATCACAGAAACCCGCAACTCCAGCGCATCTACGGGACCGCTTTCTTCGACAAGAAGGAGCTGGACGCCTGGCTCAAGCAACAGGAGGAGGCGCGCAAGCGCGACCACCGCCGGCTCGGCAAGGAGCTCGACCTCTTCCACTTCCATCACTTCGCCCCGGGCGCCGCCTTCTGGACCGACAAGGGGACGAAGCTCCTCAACGTCCTCTCCAACGCGATGCGGAACCTGTGCCTCTCGAACGGCTACCAGGAGGTGAAGACACCGCTCATGTTCAACAAGGGGCTGTGGGAGATCTCCGGGCACTGGGGGAAGTACCGCGAGAACATGTTCCTCATCCTCGACAACGAGACCAAGGAGCACGACTTCTCGCTCAAGCCGATGAACTGCCCCTCGCACTATCTGCTGTATCAAATGAAGAAGCACAGCTACCGGGAATTGCCGCTGCGCTACCACACCCAGGACGTGCTCCACCGCAACGAGGCGACCGGCGTGCTCTCCGGCCTCACCCGCGTGCGCCAGTTCCAGCAGGACGACGCTCACATCTTCGTCATGGAGGCGCAGATCGCCGACGAGGTGAAGCGCCTGACCGATCTCATCCGGCGTGTCTACGAAGCCTTCGGCCTCGAATTCGTCGCCAAGTTCGGTACCCGCCCCACGCAGCGGCTCGGCGACGACGCGATGTGGGACCGGGCCGAGGCGAGCCTCAAGGCCGCGGTCGAGCAGACCGCAGTGCCCTGGGTCGAGAACCCCGGCGACGGCGCCTTCTACGGGCCCAAGCTCGACTTCCAGGTGAAGGACAGCATCGGCCGGCTCTGGCAGCTCGGCACCATCCAGCTCGACTACGCCGCGCCGGAGCGATTCGACTTGCAGTACGTAGGCGAGGACAACGCGCTGCACCGGCCGGTGGTGATCCATCGCGCCATCTACGGATCGTTCGAGCGGTTCATCGCCATCCTCATCGAGCACTTTGCCGGCAATTTCCCCGTGTGGCTCGCGCCGGTGCAGGCCCGTGTGATCACGGTGTCCGATCGCCACCGCCCCTGGGCGGAGGAGGTCGTGCGCGAGCTCCGCAGCCGCGGTCTGCGCGTGGAGATGGACGAGACGCACGAGAAGCTCGGCGCCAAGATCCGTGACGCGCAGCTCGCCAAGATTCCCTACACCCTCATCGTCGGCGACAAGGAGAGCGAGGCGAAGACGGTCTCGCCGCGCCGCCACGGCGAAGGGAAGGACGCCGAGCTTCCTTCGCAGCCGCTGGCGGAGTTCGCCGACAAGCTCGCAAACGAGGCGCG
Organism: Deltaproteobacteria bacterium; assembly: GCA_005879805.1. Classification (GTDB taxonomy): domain Bacteria; phylum Myxococcota; class Myxococcia; order Myxococcales; family 40CM-4-68-19; genus VBKO01. The sequence continues at coordinate 1,915 of VBKL01000269.1, forward strand.
CGTTCCCTATTGAACGCAGTATTTGTGCTCGCCCGCTCCCCTACTGCCGCCTCGCTCCCCAAGTTACGCCGCCGTACCGGTTTCCCTGGGGAGGGGAAGTGGCGTTCGCGCGGTGCGTCTTTTTGGGCTCCATTGTCGCGTGCGCCGCGTGCGGCGGTCGTCCTGGTGTCGACGGCAAGGCATTCCTGCTCGGACAGACGGACCATTCCGGCACCCGGGTGAGCGTGCTGCAAGGAAAGGCCGTCATCGCCGGCGCCTTGACCGACGCCGCGGGTGCCTATCGCGTCGAGGCCCCCGGTGGAGCATATGACCTGCGATTCGAGCACGACGGTTACCAGACCGCCGTCCAGCCCGACGTGGTGATCGGCAAGAACGATGTCAGCGTTCCGGAGACGACACTTCGCCGCGGCGCCCTCGTAGCGCCTGCGCCGATCGTCTCGGCACAGCCTCTGGGCAGCACCAAGGCCCTGGTGCAGTTCGGCGACGGGATCGATTCGCCGAGCTACATCCTCGATCTGGCGACGGGAACGACGAAGCAGGTGGCGGCAGGGGCCGTGACCGTGCTCGATGCCAACGACCAGTTCGCGACCGTGCGGGTCGGAGGCCTCCATCGGCTCGACCTTTCGACCGCGGCGCTCGATCCGGTGGATCCGCCCGAAGGTAATCCACAGCGCGCGTTCGCGGCGGGAGGTTACTACGTCTATTTCGGGATCGACGGAAAGCTCAACGCGGTCGCGACCGGCGAGGCGAAACCCGTGTCCTTCGACGTCTCGGGCTGCGGGGGATTCTTCCCCTCCCCCGGTTCGGCGAGTCCGGATACACCGGGCTGGATCACTGTAACCGGGATCCAGGGTTGCGATTCCACATTCGAGCTGAAGACGCTCGTCAATCCGTCGCTGCACGCGACGAGCGGTGCGTTCTCGACGATGTGGGTGCGCGCGAGGAATGCCTTCCTGCTCGAACCGATCTCCACGGCAGGTTCCGGCAATGTAGCGATGCTCCGGAAGCTCGACCTCGTAACTGGAGTGGAGACGACGCTTGAAGACGGTGTCACCGGTACGAATGTGTCGCGCGACGGGAATTCCCTGCTGCTGACGATGCGTACGGCGAGCCCCGTCCGCTCCAACTACGCATTCGTGGACTTGCCCACTGCTACGGTAAGAGACGCCGCTTTCGGCGCATCGCTGTCCCAGACGTTCCAGACCGACGGGTTCTTTTCGGCGTTCCTCGTCGGATCGAACACCGGTTCCACGATGATCCGGATCGACAATGGCACCGCGACGCCGCTTTGCGGCGGAAACGCGTTCCCGGTCTTCGTAGCGGGGCGCCAGTTGCCGATCGCCGTCGTGTGTTCGTCCGGGGCAACGGTTCTCGCTTACGGATGGGACACGGATTCGGCCCTTACGCTTTCGACGTCGGCAACTTCCACCGCGTTGCTGTTCGGTCGCATCGTGACGTGGTCGGAACAAGTCACGACCATGCGTGGAGCACGGGTGGGAACAGGCGACGCACCGGTCACGCTCTGTTCGACGAGGGCCCTCCTCCCCTCCAACACTTCCGCCGGGGGCGAGGCGGCCGCACTGTTCTGTCCCGACGAGGCCGGGAATCCGCGATGGATTGCCGTCGACATGCGCACGAGGGTGTCGCAAACGATCCTCGCGCCCGGAAGTGGCGTCACCGTCAACACGTCCGCGTTGTTGCTCAGTTCCGGAGGCCGTGGAGCGCTCCTTGCGTATTCGACCGACGCTCCCGCCGGAGATCCGTCGAATTGCGGCCTCTTCAACTGCATCGCGGTCGTCGACTTCCAGAGCGGCGCCGCCTCGGTGCGAGCCGTCGATCAAGGTGGCGCGTTTGCGAGCGTATCGCCAGATGACCGCGGCTTTCTCGTGAATGGTGCCGTCAGCGGACAGTCGCTGGTCGTGACCTTCGGCGCCGGTGCTCCCGGGTTCTCGACCATCCCCTCAGCGGGGCAAATCTTCGGCATCGGCGCGACCGGGCGCGCTGCGTTCCTGCTTTCGACCGGCTCGTTCCCGTTCCATCCGGTGATCGCCGACCTGGCCTCGGGAACAACGACGAACGTCTCGTTCTACGACACGTCCGTACCGCTGCCGATCGGCTCGGACGGCGATTTCGTGGTCGGTGAGGGGATCGCGCATCTCGACACGGCGAGCGTCCAGACGCTCCCGGCGGGATGGGTGCCGCTGTGCAACCGCGTCGGCGACCCGTTGCTGTTCCTCGATCCCACCCGGACGATCCTGCAGGAGTATGGGCCCGGCTCGGGGATGCGAACCGTCGGACAGGGTTTGCGCACGGTCCAGGGAAGCTGTTTCGAGTCCTTCGAGCTCCTCCTTTCGACCGACGACGGCGTCCGCGGGACGCTCTGGCAATACGCGAGCGGCGCCGGAACCGTCATCAAGGTTGCAGAAGACGTCTCCACGAAGACCTCGCAATCGCTCCTCGATCACTTCATTTTCCAGCACCCCGATCTGGTGTCGGGCGACGTGCTGCTCGTGTCCCGGGATGGCAGTACGCTTCGTCCGCTGCGGGCGCGCGCGCATCTCCTGACCGAGTTCATCGAGGGCGGAAAGCGCGTCGCCTTCACCGGCGGCGCGGCGGACGGCGAGCCGAAATTGATGGTGGCGAGCCTCGACGGGTCCGGGGCGAGGGTGGTCGGTCCCGCAGCCGACCGGGTGACTTTCTCGCCGGAGGGCGCGCACCTCATTTTCGAGTCGCGCGGACTGCTCTGGGGGGAAAATCCCGTGGGGCCGGCGGTCGCCTTCGACGAGCTCGACCGCGCCGGAAAGGTGGTCATCTCCGGGTCCGGACAGTACCTGCTCTATTCGGTGGTTACGGGCGATCGGAGGGGCACGTACCGCATCGATCTGGGCCCGACGTGTACGGCGTCCGCGGGTAGCTGTACGGCCCCGGCAGCAGTGTTTTGACGGCCCCCGGACGACCGTGCGGTCGTGTGCTTGCCGCCCTTGACAGGGCGAGTCGAACCGCTACCCTACCTTCCACTCTGCAACTCGGGGTGGGGTCCTCGTTTTTCTGCCCTGAAATCAGTGCTTCGAACGATCCGGCAGGCGGGTGCCTCGCCGGCCATCCACTTTTCCTGGGAGTCTGCCATCCGCGACGCTCGTACGAATCGCCGAATCCGTGCTCGTGAACTGCGTGTCATCGGTCCTGAAGGCGAACAGCTGGGGGTCCTGACCCTCGATGTAGCCCTGGCCAAGGCAGTCGAATTCGGGCTGGACCTGGTCGAGGTTTCGCCCATGGCGAAGCCGCCGGTCTGCAAGATCATGGACTACGGCAAGTTCAAGTACGAAGCGAAGAAGAAGGCGAACGAGGCGAAGAAGAAGCAGACCATCGTCAAGCTCAAGGAAGTGAAGTTCCGGCCCAAGACCGAGGAGCACGACTACAACTTCAAGGTGAAGGCGATCCGCGAGTTCCTCGGCGAGGGGAACAAGGCCCGCGTGACGGTGATGTTCCGCGGCCGCGAGATCACCCACCGCGAGATCGGCCAGGCAATCCTCAACCGGATCTCCACCGAGCTGAAAGAGGTGGCCGTGGTCGAGCAGACCGCCCGCCTCGAGGGGCGCCTCCTCTTCATGATCCTGGCTCCCAATCCGCGCTGGCTGCAGAAGCAGCAGAGTGCCCAGAGCGCTTCGGCGCAGCAGCCCGCCGCCACGACCTCCGCGCCGCGTCCCGCACCCGCTCCCGCGGCTCCGGCCGGAGCAGGGACGGGAACGCCGCGCTCGGTAGCGCCTGCCCGCCCGTCCGGCCCGCCGCCTCCCCAGAACGGCGCACCTCGGGGCCCAGCCTCTCCGTCGCCCGCCGTTCAACGCGCCGAGGCTTCCAAGAGTTGATCGAGAGAGCGGGATGAGGTATCAGGCCCGCTCCCGCAAGAC
>VBKL01000270.1 GCA_005879805.1 Deltaproteobacteria bacterium
CACCCCGTGAACGTCTGCCGTCTTTGCGTCGTGGAGGTCGACGGATCCCGGGCGCTGGTTCCCGCCTGCTCGCGCAAGGCGGAGCCGGGGATGGTGGTCCACACGCAGTCCGAGCGGGTCCGGCACAGCCGGAAGATGGTGCTCGAGTTCCTCGGCTCCTCGGTCGATCTCTCGACTGCCCGGGATCTCGCGCCCTTGCTCTCGGAATACGGCTGCCGCCCCGACCGCTACGGCGCCGCCGCGTCATCGGTGACGCAGCCGGTAAAGATCGACAACGAACTCTACGTCCGCGACTACTCGAAATGCGTCCTCTGCTACCGCTGCGTCGAAGCCTGCGGAGCCGATCACCAGAACACCTTTGCCATCGCCGTCGCTGGACGCGGCTTCTCGGCGCGCATCTCGACCGAGATGGACGTCCCGCTGCCCGGGTCGGCCTGCGTGTATTGCGGAAACTGCATCGCGGTGTGTCCGACCGGCGCGCTCATGGATCGGATCGAATACGACAAGCGGCGCGAGGGAAGCTGGGACGAAGCGCGGCAGAAGCAGGTGACGACCATCTGCGGTTACTGCGGCGTCGGGTGCTCGCTCAGCCTGCACGTCCAGGACAACCAGATCCTCAAGGTCAGCTCGCCGTTCGAGCACGACGTGACCCTGGGCAACCTCTGCATCAAAGGCCGGTTCGGATGGCGCTACGTGCAGGAGCGACCCCCGACGGAAGAGCCCGGCTAGGACGACAGCGCGCCTAGAACACGGATTCCGGCAATTTCGGCGCGGCGTGGTCCGAGGCGCTCCGGTCCGGAGTCGCGGCCTGCGGCGCGCTGGGATCCAGGCAGACGATCTTCTCGCGATCCTGGCTCGGCTCCCAGGCCTTTCCCTGTGCCTGGCAGCGGCGGACGTTCTGCATCCCGATGCTCCAGCGCGACCGCGAGTAGTCGACCTTGTCCTTCGTGTCCGGGAACGCGAACGTGTACTGGAAGGCGTTCGGCGCCCAGCAGCGGCAGAGATCGCCCTTCGGCGACAGCTCGATGTAGGTCGCTTCCTGGCAGACGGCCAGGCAGCCCGCCGCGAGGTGCGGACCGCTCTTGGGCTCGGTCTGTACCGTGGATTCGGTATTCGAAGCCGGTTGATGTGCGCATCCAAGGGTGGTTGCGGTGGCTATTGCAACAAAAGCTCGCAAACAGTTCCAAAACGACATCGGTTCCTCCTGGAGTGACGCAAGACAGTGGGACCGGCGCGCCTGGAAAGCATCCGCGTAATTTGGCATTTGCAACCCACTGGCGGCTTGTCGCAGCAGTGTGCAAATTGCCGTCGAATCCGAGCGCCCCCTTGGCGCCCCCCGGCAGGCATGCGAACTTCGATAGCTGAAAAGATGCGGTCCGACGCCAATGGTCGCGACGGCTGTCGCAACTCTGCGTATGTGACGGTACTCCAGCGGCATCCGATGCTGGGCGTGGACCACTGCACATGCGGCTCGGAAGTAGCGGGCGGTACGCTCGTCCTGGTGCTCGACGACGGAAAATCGCAGAAGGTCGTGGGCTGCTGGCGCTGCGGCCGGGTCTAGGCGCGGCCCGAGCCTCCCTTACAGGAGCCTGCGGGCAGGCTTGCCATTGTTCGCCAGTTGATGTATTCCGACCATCTGGTGGCGTAGCCCGACCCACTCCAATCCTGAGATTGGCGCGAGGTAGGGGACGAGGGAGTTCGCCATGAAGTGGACGAAGCCCGTTTTCGTTGAAATCAAGATGGACGCCGAGGCCAAGTCGTACAGCGCCGAGGCGCCGGCGAAGTAACTGCGGTGCTCGGGGTCGCTGTCCCGGGCCCCGGGAGCACACAAGTGAGAATCCAGGTGCTCGGCTCGGCGGCCGGAGGCGGCTGCCCGCAGTGGAATTGCGCCTGCAGGAATTGCCGCGGAGCGCGCGACGGCTCGATCCGCGTCGAGGCGCGGACGCAGGAGTGCGTCGCCGTCTCGGCGGACGATGGCAGGGCGTGGTTCCTCCTCAACGCCTCGCCCGAGATTCGCGCGCAGATCGAAGGGTGCACGGCGCTGCACCCGAAGGCGCTGCGCCACTCCCCCATCGAGGGGATCCTCCTCACCAACGGGGACCTCGACCACACCCTCGGCTTGCTCTGCCTGCGCGAGTGGCAGCGGCTCGTCGTCTACGCGACGGAGACCGTCCGCCGCGGCTTCGTCGAGAACAATGTCCTGTACCGGACGCTGCAGCGGTTCCCCGGACAGGTCGATTGGCGGACCCTGTCGCCCGTGTCCGAGGTCGAGATGGCCACCGCGTCGGGAGTCTCGAGCGGTCTCGTCGTGGAGGCCTTTCCCGTCCCCGGCAAGCCGCCCGTACATCTGGAAGGTCTCGGCCCCGCTTCGCCTGGTGACAACGTCGGGCTGCGCATCCGCGAGCCGGCGACGGGCCACGTCCTCGTCTATCTCTCCGCGGTCGCCCGCGTGACCCCCGAGGTGCTGGCATTCGCCGAGTCGGCGGACTGCCTGTTCTTCGACGGGACGTTCTGGTCGGACGACGAGCTTCGCGAGGTCGGTTCGGACAAGCGTGCGAAGGACCTCGCACACCTTCCCATCGGCGGCGACGGGGGCAGCCTCGCGGCGCTCGCTCCGGTGCGCAGGCCGCAACGGGTCTACATCCACATCAACAACACCAACCCTGTTTTGCGCGAAGACTCGCCGGAGCGCGTCGCGGTCGAGCGCGCCGGCTGGCGGGTGGCGTGCGACGGAATGGAGATCACGCTGTGACCGGCCCTGTGCGGCAGCCGCTCTCCAGCGCGGACTTCGTCGCCTGGCTCTCCGGCGAGGGCGAGAAGCGGTACCACGACCACCATCCCTTCCACGTGCGCATGCACGAGGGGAAGCTGACCCGGGAAGAGCTCCAGTCGTGGGTGCAAAACCGGTACTATTACCAGAGCCGCGTTCCCATCAAGGACGCGATCATCCTTTCCAAGTCCGAGGATCCGGCCTTTCGCAGGATGTGGATCCAGCGCATCCACGATCACGACGGCGATCGCGAAGGGGAGGGCGGGCTCGCGCTCTGGCTCCGGCTCGCGGAAGGCGTCGGGCTCGACCGCGAAGAAACCGCGCGCTTCACCCAGGTCCGACCCGGGGTCCGTTTCGCCTGCGACGCCTACGTGCAACTGGTGCAGAAGGCGTCGCTGGTCGAGGCCGTCGCCTCGTCGCTCACCGAGAGCTTCGCCCCCGATCTCATGTCGCGCCGCATCGCCGCCTGGGAGACGCACTATCCCTGGGTGAAGTCCGAGGTGCTCGAGTACTTCCGCTCCCGGGTGACCAAGGCGCGTCGCGATTCGCAGCAGGCGATCGACTTCGTCTGCAGGGGCGCGACGACGTACGAGCTGCAAGAGAAGTGCGTCGCTGCCCTGGTGAAGAAGACCGAGATCCTCTGGCACCTGTTGGACTGCCTCCTCATGCCGCCTCCCCCCGCGGGACTGAGGCCATGATCCCGGCGACCGGAAAGCCTTCGCTCGCCCCCAAGGCGCGGCTCCGGTTCGATCGGATTTCCGGCGGGGACATGCTGCTCTATCCAGAGCGCGGTCTGGCGCTCAACGGGACCGCAGCCAGCATTCTCAAGCTCTGCGACGGCGACCGCACCGTCGAGGGCATCGTCGGAGAGCTTCACCGCGAGTACCTGGACCGCACGGACGACGACGTCCGCCATGAGGTCTCCGAGTTCCTCGAAGATCTGCTCAAGCGCGGCCTCTTGCGGGTGCTCGGATGACCGAAGCCCACCGGCCGTACACGCTCGTCGCCGAGCTGACCTACGCGTGTCCGCTCCACTGCGTCTACTGCTCGAACCCCGTCGACCTCGCGCGCCACGCCGCCACGCTCGACACCGCGTCCTGGCTGCGCGTTCTACGGGAAGCGGAGGGGCTCGGCGTCGTCCAGGTGAACCTCACCGGCGGCGAACCGCTCTTGCGGCAGGACCTCGAGGAGATCGTCGAGGAAGCGCACCGGCTCGACCTCTACACGAACCTCATCACCAGCGGGATCCCGCTCGAGCGCGAGCGGCTCGCCCGGCTGCGCGCCCTGGGGCTCTCCAATGTGCAGGTGTCGATCCAGGATTCGCGACCTGCCGGCTCGGATCGGATCGCCGGTACCGAGGCGTTCCATCGCAAGCTCGCCGTGGCGCGCTGGGTGAAGGAGCTGGGGTTCCCGCTCACGCTCAATACCGTCCTCCACCGGGAGAACCTCGACCACGTCGAGGAGGTCGTCGCTCTCGCCGAGGAGCTGCACGCCGACCGCCTCGAGCTCGCCAATACGCAGTACCTCGGATGGGCGCTCGCCAACCGGCGGGCGCTGATCCCGGCGCGAGCCCAGATCGAAAAGGCGCGCTCGATCGCCGCCGCGGCGCGAACGCGCCTCGAAGGACGGATGGAAGTCCTCTTCGTGGTGCCCGACTACTACGCGGAGTTCCCGCCCTCCTGCATGGACGGATGGGGGCGGCGCTTCCTCGTCGTCTCTCCGGACGGACTCCTCTTGCCGTGTCTACTGGCGCACACGCTTCCGGACCTCACCTTCGCCAACGTTCGCGAAGGTCCGCTCGCCGATCTGTGGAACGACTCGCCCGGGATGAACGCGTTCCGCGGCGAGAGCTGGATGCCCGATCCCTGCCGGACCTGCGACAAGCGCACCGTCGATTTCGGCGGCTGCCGCTGCCAGGCGTACCACCTCACCGGCAACGCGGCGGCGACCGATCCCGCCTGCACGCTCTCTCCGCACCACGGGCTCGTCGAAGGCGCGCGCGAGGAAGCCGTTGCGCCCGGCGCGCACCTGGTGCCGTTCCGCTATCGCTGGCCGCGCGCCTGAAACCGGATCGTCTCGCGATCCGGGGAGATGGATTTCCTGGAAACAGCGGGGTGCTATTTTGCACCATTGTTGATCGGTTTTTGCAGACACGTTGGAAAATCTGCGTACGTGGTTGACGCGACCTTACTTGACTGGCGGTGTGTTGGCAGCCTAACGGAGTGGCCCGGGGGCGGTTCTTCTCGGCCGTCGAGCAACTCTCCAGGACCTGTAGCAGCTCCTCCTGCGAGACGGCCAGCCGGCTCAAGGATTTCGACAAGGGGGCGAGCAAGAAGTTCGTCCTCATCCGCACGGCCTGGTCTCGTAGATGAAGTCTCTCCACGTAGAGCACTGGCAACACCCCGAAAAACGGAAGGGGGACAGGATGAAGATCGCCACAGCATTGCGCGGCTGGCGAGCAGGGTCATGCGCTGTCGTACTGGGCGCTCTGCTCGTCGCTCCCGTCGCGTCCGCCGAGCAGAAGGGCGAGTGGACGTCGACGGGTCGTACTCCCGATCTACAGCGGTTCAGCCCGCTTGATCAGATCAAGCCTTCCAACGTCGCCGGCCTGGTTCCGACCTGGAGCTTCTCGACCGGCGCTCTCCGTGGTCACGAGGGCAATCCACTCGTGATCAACAACGTGATGTATCTGCACTCCGCTTTCCCGAACACCGTCTACGCGCTCGATCTCGCCAAGCCCGGCGCGCCGATGCTCTGGAGGCACGTCCCGGCGCAGCCGGCGGAGACCATCCCGGTCGCCTGCTGCGACGTCGTCAACCGCGGCCTCGCCTACCACCCGAGCGGGAAGCTCTTCATCGAGCTGCTCGCCGGCGATCTGCTCGCCCTCGACGCCAAGACGGGCAAGCAGCTGTGGCGGACCAAGAACGCGGACTACAAAGAAGGCTCGACGATGACCAACGCGCCGATCGTGATCAAGGACACGGTCATCGCCGGCATCTCGGGCGGCGAGTTCGGCGTCCGCGGCCGCGTCACGGCGTACGACGTCAACACCGGGCAGGAGAAGTGGCGGGCCTACAGCACGGGGCCGGACGCCGACGTGAAGATCGGCGACGACTTCATCGCCAACTACGCCTCGCACAAGGGGCCGGACCTCGGCGTCACCACCTGGCAGGGCGATCAGTGGAAGAAGGGCGGAGGCACTACCTGGGGCTGGTACTCGTATGACCCCGAGCTGAACCTCTTCTATTACGGCACCGGCAATCCCGGAACCTGGAATCCCGATCAGCGGCCCGGCGACAACAAGTGGTCGATGACCATCTTCGCGCGCAACCCGGATACGGGCCAGGCGCGATGGGCGTACCAGATGACGCCGCACGACGAGTGGGACTACGACGGCGTCAACGAGATGATCCTCGCCACCCTCAACATCAACGGCAAGCCGACCAAGGCGCTCGTGCACTTCGATCGCAACGGCTTCGGCTACACGCTCGATCGCACCACCGGCAAGGTCCTCGTCGCGCAGCACTACGGACCGGGCGTGAACTGGGCCTCCAAGGTTGACCTCGCGACCGGCGTACCGGTGCGCAACCCGAAGTTCGGGACCACCTCGAAGGAGAACACCACGGGCATCTGCCCGGCGGCCATCGGCTACAAGGACCAGCAGCCGGCGGCGTTCTCTCCCAAGACCGGCCTCTTCTACGTCCCGACCAACAACATCTGCATGGACTATGAGGGCGTGGAAGTGAAGTACGCGGTCGGGCAGCCGTACGTCGGCGCCATCGTCCGCATGTTCCCGGGACCGGGCGGCAATCGCGGCCGCTTCATCGCCTGGGACGCCACCAAGGGCAAGGTGGTCTGGGAGATCAAGGAGTCGCTCGCCGCATACGGCGGCGCGCTCACCACCCAGAGCGGCCTGGTCTTCTACGGAACCATGGAAGGCTGGCTGAAGGCGGTCGACGCGACCTCGGGCAAGGAGCTCTGGCGGTTCAAGACTCCGTCCGGGATCATCGGCAACCCGATGACGTACCTCGGACCTGACGGCAAGCAGTACGTGGCCGTACTCTCCGGGATCGGCGGCTGGGCGGGCATCGGCGTCGCTGCCGGGATCAGCAACGAGGATCCGACGGCGGGCCTCGGCGCCCTCGGCGCCTTCGGAGACGCCGACAAGTTCAGCACGCAGGGTGGAGTGCTGACCGTCTTCGGCCTCAACCAGAAGGTTGCCTCGAAGTAGCATGCAATCGGACCGGTGCCGGCCTCCGGGCTGGCACCGGTCATCGTCGCGACAACCCGAGGAGACCCGCGTGAAGACTGGCTTCTTGCTGATCTCCTGCGCGGCGATTGCTCTCCTCGCCGCTCGTGGAAACGCCGACGAGCCCAAGCTGCTGCGAGTCTGCGCCGATCCCGACAACCTTCCGTTCTCCGACAAAGAGGGCGGAGGATTCGAGAACCGGATCGCGACGCTCCTCGCCGAAGATCTGGGAATGAAGGTCGAGTACTTCTACTGGCCGCATCGCCGCGGCTTCATGCGGAGCACCATCAAGGCCAAGGAATGCGACGTCCTGATGGGGATTCCCAAGGGGATGGACGGGTTCCTCATCACGCGCCCGTACTACCGATCCAGCTACCAGTTCGTCTCCCGCGTCGATCGCGATCTCGACATCACCTCGCTCGACGATCCGCGGCTGAAGAAGCTCAAGATCGGCGTCCACACCATCGGCTACGACTACAACAATTCGCCGGCGGCGCGGTCGCTCGGCGCGCGCGGCATCGTCGGCCTCACCGGCTACAGCACCTTCTACACGGACGAGAACCGTCCCGACGCGATCATCGCGGGGCTGGCCGAAGACAAGATCGATCTCGCCATCGTCTGGGGACCCATCGCCGGTTACTTCGGGAAGCAGTCACCCGTGCCGCTCTCACTTGCCCCACTGCCCGACGTCGATCAGTCCACCCGGACCCCGTATGCCTACGACGTCGTCGTCGGCGTGCGGAAGGCGGAGAAGGACCTCCACGCGCGCATCGACGAGTCGCTCGAGCGCAAGAAGGCCGAGATCGCGGCCATCCTCGCCGAGTTCAACGTTCCCCTGGCGCACGCTCCGGCGGCAGCCGCGACGGAAGGACAGCCTTCCGTGCAGCAGGCCTCGACCACGGGACACGGGACTGACAAGCTCCTCGCCTCGGCCGACGAGTACCAGGGATGGAAGTGGTTCCACGTCTATTGCTTCCGCTGCCACGGGGTCGACGCCATGGGCTCGGACCTCGCTCCGAACCTGCGCAAGTCCGTCTCCTCCGAGGGTCTCATCACCCACGACCTGTTCCTCAAGACGGTCCTCGAGGGTCGCCAGGAAAAAGGGATGCAGTCCTGGAAGGAGCTCCTCGACCAGAAGCAGATCGAGCAGATCTATTCGTACGTGAAGGCGCGCTCCGATCAGCGTCTCGACCCCGGCAGGCCCCACCGCGCGACCGCCGCGCAATGAGATTCCTTCCCGCGGGAACCCTTCTCGCCTGTTTCGTTTCGTTCGCAGCCCGCGCCGATCTCGTCTTCGTCAGCGACGAGAGAGGCGACGACGTACGCGTCCTCTCCACCGAAGACAACACACAGGTCGCTGTCATCGCCGTCGGCAAGCGGCCCCGCGGGATGTGCACGAGCCTCGACCGCAAGACGGTCTACGTGGCGCTCGGAGACGAGGACGCGGTGGCGCTGGTCGACGTCGACTCCCGCAAGGTGGTCGGCAAGGTGCCGGTGGGCCGGGATCCGGAGCAGGTCGCGCTGAGCCGCGACGGCAAGGTGCTCTACGTCTCCAACGAGGCGGCCTCGACCGCGACGGCGGTGGAGATCGCTTCGCAACGCAAGGTCTTCGCCTCGCGGGTGGGAACGGAACCCGAGGGGGTCGGCGTGGCGCCTTCGGGAAGGAAGGTCTACGTCACAGGGGAGTCGAGCGACGACGTGACGGTCCTGGACGCCCGCTCGGGCAAGGTACTCCGCCGTTTCAAGGTCGGCGCCCGGCCCCGCTGGGTGGCGTTCTCCCCGGACGGCAAGCAGGCCTTCGTCTCCGCCGAGGTGGGCGGCACGCTCCATTTCGTCGACCTCGCCTCCGACAAGCCCCGTGCCGCGCTGAAGATCGGCAACGGCCAGACCAAGCCCGATGGCCTCGCCGTCTCTCCGGACGGAAAGCTGGTTTACGTCGCGGAAGGGCGTGGCGCGGCGGTGAGCGTCGTCGACGTCGCCTCGCGCACGGTGAAGACGCGCGTCCCCGTCGGGGAGCGGCCGTGGGGAATCGCGCTCTCGCCGCAAGGCGACCGCCTCTACACGGCCAACGGCGGTTCCAACGACGTCTCGGTGGTGGACACCGCCTCGGCGAAGACCATCGCCCGCGTTCCCGTCGGCAACAAGCCGTACGGAGTGCTCTACGTCCCTTGAGTGGCGCTTCCATGAGTCTTCCTGATCCCCACTCGCACACCAATCCGCAGCAGGCGAGGACGGAGAGGATTTGCCTGGCGCTGCGCGTCGACTTTGCCTCGCGGACCTTGCGGGGCGAGGCGACGCTCGATCTTTCCCATGCGCGTGAAGGCCCGCTCGACCTCGACACCCGCGACCTCGATATCGAGAGCGTCGCCACCCTGGACGCGCGCCCGCTACGATACCGCCTC
>VBKL01000271.1 GCA_005879805.1 Deltaproteobacteria bacterium
GATCGACCGCCGGCATGCCGAGATACTCGGAGAGAGCTTCGAGGATCTCGGGCTCGCCCAGCGATCCGGCGGCGAGCAGGCGCGAGATGAAGGCGGAGCCCCCCGGCTTCCCCTCGAGCGCGGCGCGAAGGGCGGCCTCGTCGAGCAGGCCGCGCGAGACGAGGACGCGCCCGAGCTGCTCCATCGCCAGTCCTTCGGCCACGAAGGGTTCCTACCACGGGTCAGGCGGCGAACAGGTAGTCCTCGCCTTCGGAATATCCGCGACCGGCGAGATCGGCGCGGATCTCCTCGCGGGCCCCCGCGGCGCCCACGGCGCAGACGACGAGCGCTTCGCCGGGCGGTCCCAGGGCGTCGGGAGGGAGGACGTCGAGGCCCCGGGCCACTCGCTTGTCTGGCGCGACATCGATGAAGCGCCTCGGCCTGAGGCCGCGGGTCTCGAGGGCGCGCGCGAGGCGCTTCCCGGTCGGGCCGGCACCCCACAAATCGAAAAGCCGGCCCCGGAGGGGACCGCGGGCGAGGTGATGGGCGCGAAGCTCGATCATCCGGCCGGGAGCGTAGGCGGCGCCGGTACGGGTGAGACGCGCGGGAGAATCCCGCCACCAGAGGAGCACCTCCGGCACCTTGCAGAGCCCGTATCCCGCCTGGAGGAGGCGGAGCTGGAGGTCCCAGTCCTCGGCCCACGTCTCGTCCCGGAAGCCGCCCACGGCTTCGACCGCGGAGCGGCGGAAGGTCATGCTCGGGTGCACGAGTGGCGCCTCGATGAAGCGGGCGGTGCGGCACTCTTCCTTGGAGACCACCGAATCGAGCCACTCCTCGAGCCGGGTGAGCCCCGCGGAGAGGGGGCGCGGGAAGCAGCGCACGAGCGAGCCGACGGCCGCGACCGACGGGTCGCGGGCGAGCGCCTCCGCCTGCAAGCGGAGGCGATCGGGATGGACGAGGTCGTCGGCGTCCATGCGGGCGACGATATCGCCCCGGCAGCGGCCGAGCCCCAGTTGCAGGGCCGCGACCAGGCCTCGGCCTTCGCCCCGGACCACCACGAGGCGGGAGTCGGCCTTGGCCGCCTCCACGAGGACGCGCGGCGTATCGTCGGTCGAGGCGTCGTCCACGCAGACGATCTCGAAGGCCGGCGCGCCTCGCTGCGCGAAGAGGCCCTCGAGCGCGACCGGTAGGGTCGCGGCGGAGTTGCGGGCCGGCAAGAGCACGCTCAGCACGCCGGCAAGATACCTCCTCGACCGCGAATCGGCGCCTCGATAGGGTGGCCCTCCATGAGCGATCCCTTGCATGCCCTCGACCCCACCGATGGCAACGGAAAGCTGCGCGTCGTGGTCGAGGTCTCCAAGGGAGGGCAGGTGAAGTTGAAATGGGATCCCCGCCTCGGCGCCTTCACGGCGTCGCGCTATCTGCCGAGCGGCCTCTCCTATCCTTTCGACTGGGGATTCGTTCCCGGCACCAAGGCGGAGGACGGCGATCCGCTCGACGCGCTCATCCTCGCCGACGTTCCCACCTGGCCCGGCGTGGTGATTCCCTGCGAGCCGCTCGGCGTGTTGCGGCTGGAGCAGGACAACAAGAGAGGACGGCGCGAGCGCAACGATCGGCTCATCGTGCGACCCCTCGGCGCCTCCCGGCTCGGCGATGCGCGCGACGTCCGCGAGATGCCCGGCGCGCTCCTCGACGAGCTGGAGAAGTTCTTCCTCGATGCGGTCTTCTTCACCCCGAAGAACGCGCGGGCGCGGGGCTGGGCGGGACGCAGCGCGGCGGACAAGCTGATCGAGAAGTCGGCGCGCGCCTTCCGGAGGAAGAAGTGACGGGGCCGGCGGCGGTCGGCGGACTGTCGCCACAAACCCCCGTGGCGGAGGCGGCGGCGAAGCTGCTCCATGCCCGCTTCGCCGACGTGCGCAGGCTGGAAACCCACGCGGTCCACCGGCTCGATGCCGATTCGGTGCACGACCTGCGCGTCGCCTGCCGCAGGCTACGGGCAGCGATCAAGGTGTTCGGTACCAAGCCGCTGCGCAAGCTGGATCCGCTGGTCGAGCACCTCCAGGACTCGCTCGGCGAGGTGCGCGACGTGCAGCTGCAGATCCGCTGGCTGCACCGGCACCACGGGACGGCGCCCGCGCGGGAGAAGGCGCTGACGGAGAAGGAGGCCGCGCTGCGCCGCGCGCTCGCCCTGTGGTCGCTGCGTTCCGCGCCCCGCGTCCTCCGCGCCCTGCCGCAGGCGCGGAACACAGGCAGGCTGTCCGGCAAACGGATGCGCAAGCGTTTGCGGCGGCGCATTGCGGACGTCTCGCACGCGCTGGAGGAAGCGCGCGCGCTGAAGCCCGCCGACGCGCACGCGTTGCGGATCGCGGCGAAGAAGCTGCGATACGAGGCGGAGCTGCTCAAGGACGCGTTCGATCTGGACGCGCTCATCGAGGAGCTGTCGCGGCTGCAAGACGCGTTCGGGGACCTCCATGATGCGGACGCGCGCATCGCGGTGACGCGGAGGGATCGGAGGCTGTCGCGTCTTCGACTTCACGGCGGAAACGATGAGCGGGACGACGTTCGCGGAGCCCTCGGCGCCGCGCCGCAATTCCGACAGCGACCGCGTCACCGCATCCTGCGATCGCGAAGCCCGGAACGCGCGCAGCTTCTTCACCTGCCGCTCCTCGAGCGCGGGATCCACCTGCATGGTGTCGAACGGCGCCTCGCCCTCCGAGGCGAACTGGTTCACCCCGACGATGACGCGCTTCTTCTCCTCGATCTCGCGCTGGTACTGGTAGGCCGCTTCGTCGATCTCCCGCTGCGGATAGCCTCGGGCGATGGCCTCGACCATGCCGCCCATCTCGTCGATGCGGGTGAGATAGGAGATGGCGCGCTCCTCCAACGCGTCCGTCAGCGACTCCAACGCGTAGGAACCTCCCAGCGGATCGACGATGTCCGCCGCGCCGCTCTCGTTGGCGACGATCTGCTGCGTGCGCAGGGCAAGGCGCGCGCTCGTCTCGGTGGGCAGCGCCAGCGCCTCGTCGCGGCCGTTGGTGTGGAGCGACTGGCAACCCCCCATCACCGCCGCGAAGGCTTGCAAGGCGACGCGCACCACGTTGTTGTCAGGCTGCTGCGCGGTGAGCGTCGATCCCGCGGTCTGCGCGTGGAAGCGCAGGGTGCAGCTGCGCGGGTCCTTGGCGTGGAACCGCTCGCGCATGGTTCGCGCCCAGAGCCGGCGCGCGGCGCGGAACTTCGCCACTTCCTCGAGGAAGTTGTTGTGCACGTTGAAGAAGAAGCTGAGCCGGCCGGCGAAGGCGTCGACGTCGAGGCCGCGCCGGACCGCCGCGTCCACGTAGGCGATGCCGTCGGCGAGCGTGAAGGCGATCTCCTGCGCCGCCGTCGAGCCCGCCTCGCGGATGTGGTAGCCGCTGATGGAGATCGGGTTCCACTTCGGCATCGCCTCCGCGCAATAGGCGAAGACGTCGGTGATGATCCGCATCGAGGCGCCGGGCGGATAGATGTACGTGCCGCGCGCGATGTACTCCTTGAGGACGTCGTTCTGGACCGTTCCCGACAGCTCGCGCGCCGGCGTTCCGTGCGCCTCGCCCACCGCCTGGTAGAGCGCCAGCAAGGTCGCGGCGGTGGCGTTGATGGTCATGGAGGTGGAGACCTTCCCGAGCTCGATACCGGCGAAGAGCCGCTCCATGTCCTCGACCGAATCGATGGCGACGCCGACCCGGCCAACCTCGCCGCGCGCGCGCGGGCTGTCCGAGTCGTGGCCCATCTGCGTGGGAAGATCGAAAGCGGTCGAGAGGCCCGTCTGGCCGCTCTTCAGCAAATACTGGAAGCGCGCATTGGTTTCTTCTGCGGTGCCGAACCCCGCGTACTGGCGCATGGTCCAGAAGCGCCCGCGGTACATGGTCGGCTGGATCCCGCGCGTGAACGGGTACTGGCCGGGGAAGCCCAGCTTCTCGTCGTAATCGAAGTCGCGAGGAACGTAGAGCGGCTCCAGGTCGACCCCGCTCGTGGTCTTGAACGAACCCTGGCGGAGCGCGCCGGGCTTCTTCGCCGCCTTCTCGTACACGTCGTGCAGGAAGGCCTGGAGCGCGGCCACGATCTTTCCGTTGCTCGTCGCCATCGATGGCTCCTTCAGGGCTTTGTGCCCTCGGCCCAGGAGACGGCATACCAGAATGCACCGTCCGGCCGGTCGCGGAAGTGGCGCAGCTCGGCCAGCGAAGAATCGAATACGGAGGTGGGCAATAGTCCGTCTCCGACGATGGCCTCGCGCGCCCCGAGGACGAGCGATGCCATGTTGTCGACGAGCTGCGCGAACGCCTTCTCGCCCGCGCAGGCCCCGAAGAAGAGGAAGTTCGAACGGGTCGGGCGGGCCCCGGCCGCGTGGAGCAGCTCGACCAGGCGGCGCCCGACGTAGGGGTCGTTTCCGACCCGGTCGAAGGCGCGCATGTACGCCGCCCACAGCGCGCGGACCCCGAGCGGCTCGGGCCACAGGCGCAGGATGTCGTGATCGTCGTCCTGCAGCACGACGCGTCCACCCGGGCGGACAGCGCGCATCATGGAGCGGACCACAACCAGCGGATCCGGCACGTGCTCGAGGACGAAACGAGCGTGGGCGAGATCGTAGGTCCCCTCTTCGCTGCGCGCGACTCCCTCCTGCACGTCTCCCTGGCGCAAGAGCAGAAGCGATTCCTCGCCCGCGTCTTTCGCCTGCCGGCGCGCTTCCGCGATCTGCTGCGGCGAGCGTTCGATGCCCACCACCGGCGCCCCGGCCGCCCGCGCCATGTCCCGTGTCAGCTGTCCGAGTCCCGCGCCGAAGTCGACGATCTTCTCGCCGCCGCGCAAGCCCAGCTCGCGGAGCGCGGCGCGGTTGAGGAGATCGTTCAGGCTCGAGAGGCGCGCCTGCTCTTCCGGATCGGTCCCATGGAGGTAGTTGCCGCCGCGCTGTACGCCCATGGACTCGATCCTCGCACGCCCGGCGTCACGAGACGACGGCCAGCTTGGCGCCCGCCTCGACCGGCTGCCCTTCCTGGGCGTGGAGCTCCCGGACGACGCCCGCCTTGGGGCTCTTGAGCTCGTTCTCCATCTTCATTGCCTCGACGACGACGAGGCCTTGCCCTTCCGTGACGGTATCCCCTTCTTTGACCAGCACCCGGACGATCTTTCCGGGCATGGGCGCGTCGATCCGCTGCGGGCCTTCGAGGGAGAACTGCCCGCCCGCCTTGTGCATGCGGTGTTTGCGGTCGTCGAGCAAGTCGAAGGTGTGGATCTCGTCGCCGAGGAGCACGCGAAAGCGGCCCTCTGCATCGCTCTCGATGTCGCAGCGGGCGCTGCGGCCTTCGGCGAGGAGCGACAGCGCGCCCGCGCGCAGATGGACCGCGTCCACCTCCAAGACCCGGGGCGGCGCATCGGCCGATTCCAGAGGGCCCGGGTGGATGGCGATGCGGTAGGTCGATCCCCGGGCATTGACCACCACCAGCCGCTCGGTGCCAGAGGCGATGGCGTGGTACCTCACCGCCCCCTCCTCAGCGCTTCCATCCGTCCCGCGGTCGCCCACGCCGAGGTGGCGGAACCGTTGGTCGAGGGGGCACCTTGCAGAGCGACCCTTTCGTCCCGCTCGAGCTGGAAGATGGCCGCCGCCGAGATCGCCAGCTCCTGGTCCGGCGTCAGCTCGCCCTCTTTGCCCACGGCAGGCAAGAGCCGATCCTTGGCGTTGGCGAGCAGGCCCGTGTCGTAATCGCCGCGGCGGAATTCCTCCAGATCGAGGATGCGCCTCAGGTACCCGGTGTTGGTGGTGATTCCCTTCACCACCGTCTCGGAAAGAGCGCGCTTCCGGCGAGCGACGGCCGCCTCGCGCGAACCGGCCCAGACGGCGAGCTTTCCGATCATCGGGTCGTAGTACCGCGGCACCTCGCTCCCGCTCTCGACGCCGCAGTCGTTGCGCACGAAGGGTCCCGCGGAGAGGCGCAGCTCTCCGATGGTCCCCGGGCTCGGCATGAAGTTCCGCGCCGGATCCTCGGCGTAGAGCCGGGCCTCGATGGCGTGCCCGCGCAGGTTGCGCAGCACGTCCTCCTGCGACCAGGGCAGCCGCGCGCCTTGCGCTACCTCGATCTGCCAGCGCACGAGGTCGAGTCCCGTGCACCACTCGGTGATCGGGTGCTCCACCTGCAGCCGGGTGTTCATCTCGAGGAAGTAGAAGGACCGCGTGTTGCCGTCGACGAGGAACTCGCAGGTCCCCGCGCCCACGTATCCGACGGCGAGCGCGGCCTTGCAGGCCACCTCGCCCATCTGCGCCCGCAATTGCGGCGTGACGACGGCGGAAGGAGTCTCCTCGATCACCTTCTGGTGGCGGCGCTGCACGCTGCACTCGCGCTCGCCGAGCCACAGGCAGGTGCCGGACCGGTCGGCGAAGATCTGGATCTCGACGTGGCGCGGCCGCGAGATGGCCTTCTCCAGATAGACGCGCCCGTCCCCGAAGGCGGAGAGCGCCTCGCGCTGGGCGGTGGTGAGCGCAGCGTCGAAGTCCTTGGGCGACTCGACGAGGCGCATCCCTTTCCCGCCGCCGCCCGCCGCTGCCTTGATCATGATCGGATAACCGACGCGCTGTGCGTATTCCTTGGCGGCCGCCTCCTGGCCCTCGGGAATCGGCTCCTTCATGCCGGGAACGATGGGAACTCCCGCCTCGCTTGCCTTGCGACGCGCCCGGGTCTTCTCGCCCATCTCCTCCATCGCCTCCGGAGGAGGACCGATGAAGGCGATCTTAGCCTCGGCGCAAGCGCGCGCGAAGCCGGGATTCTCGGAGAGAAAGCCATATCCCGGATGGATGGCGTCCGCCCGGCTCGTCCGCGCCGCGGCGATGACGTTCTCGATGACGAGGTAGCTCTCCCGCGACGGAGGGGGGCCCACCCGCACCGCCTCGTCGCAGGTCCGCACGTGGAGCGCCGCGCGGTCGGCATCGCTGTAGATGGCGACGGTCGAAATGCCCATCTCGCGGCAGGTGCGAGCGACGCGCACAGCGATCTCGCCCCGGTTGGCGATGAGGATTTTTCGGAATTGCAAGGGGGTCCCTCCGAGGGAAGCGCACCTTAGCGCGCGTCCCCCCACGGAGCCACCACTGCGCGCGTGTGCGCAGGCCGTGGACCCCGACGCACCGGAGACGTCGCTCGACGCAGCCCCACGCCTTTTCGACCTACCCGGGGTCGGATCTAGAAATTTCTCACGGCGCCGAAAGGCCCGATCCATTTCGGGGGGAACCCATGAAGTTCGACGGACACGATCATTCCTGGAAGCCGGCCCACGAGCCGGAGCTGCGCCTGCGCTCGGTGCGGCCCTTGATCCTCGCGGTCGCGCTGCTCGCGTTCGCGGCGGTGACGGTCGGCCCGCGCGCCGCGAAGAGCCACTCGCAGGCGTCTCGCCCTGTCGCTGCGGCGATGCTGCCGTGAAATCCCTTTCCTTCGTAGGAGGCCTGATGCGTTCTCGTAGCCTGATCTTCTCCGCCCTGCTCGCGGCGGCCGCTTGCAAGAGCGACCCGAAGCCCACGGTCGTGCACATCGGTCAGGACCTCGACCGCACCGGGTCGATCGCGACGCCCAGCTGGAGCGACTCGATCCGCGTCGCCGCGAACAACATGAACCAGGCCCTCAAGCAGTCGGGCCACGGTCACGTCCGTTTCGAGATCGTCGAGGGCAACTCCGGCAACGCCCCGGATCAGGCCCGCGCCAGCGCGCTCGAGCTGGTCAAGAAGGAGGGCGCGAAGGCCATCATCACGGACTCGAGCCAGGACGACATCGCGGTCAACATGCTGGCCTACGAGAACGACCCGACGCACGACCTCGGCGTTCCCGTGGTCTGCATGGCCTGCACCTCGCCGCAGATCGACGATCCGGCGGCGACCGACGCGAATCCGGTGAAGCAGGCCGCACTGCGCAACGAGAAGGGCTGGAACTTCCGCACTACCCTGTCCGACGCGTACCAGGCCCGCGTCGTGTCCCGCGTGCTGCTCGGCCGCGGCAAGCACGGCGACGTGAACGGCGACGGCAAGTTCAAGCTCGACATCTACGCCAGCGACGACCCGTACGGCCGTGGCTTCTCCAATACGCTCAAGGGCCTGGTCGAGGCCGAGCACCCGGGGGCCATCGTCGAGCAGGTCTTCCACGACGTGAAGGCGAACCCCGCGCAGTACGACTTCACGGCCGACGTGAAGAAGCTGGTCGACTCGAAGGGCGGCCAGGCCGACGCGGTGGTCGAGATCAGCTTCCCCAAGTTCCTCGTCGGCTT
>VBKL01000272.1 GCA_005879805.1 Deltaproteobacteria bacterium
TCGCATCTACGACGGCATCACGCTCTCGGCGAACAAGACGTTCGCGGACAACTGGTTGATGACCGCGAGCTACACGTACTCCTCGTTCCGCGGCAACTACCCCGGCCTGTTCTCCATCCGCGGCACGGGCGCTCCGCAGCTGGATCCGAACATCCTCTCGGAGTACGACCTGCTCTCGCTGTTGCCGAACAAGGACGGCCCGCTCCCGGGCGACGTTCCCAACTCGGTCAAGCTCGACGCAGGCTACGTGTACGAGCTGAGCCCCCGCATGACGTTCAACTTCGGCGGCAACGTCCGCGCCGACCAGGGCCAGCCCATCAACTACCTCGGCGCGCACCCGCTGTACGGTGCGGGCGAGGCGTACATCCTCCCGCGCGGCAGCGCTGGACGGACTCCGTGGACCTGGCAGCTCAACCTGCGTGGCGGGACGAGCTACAAGCTGTCGAAGGACTACGCCCTCGGCCTCACGCTTGACCTGTTCAACGTCACCAACAATCGCGAGGTGCTCACCGTCGATCAGAACTACACGTTCGACAGCGTCTCGCCGATCGTGAACGGCAGGCCGGCCGATCTGCCCTCGCTCCGCAACATCAACGGGCAGAACGTCGCGCTCAACTCGAACTTCAAGAACGCAACCAACTACCAGGCACCGTTCTCCGCCAGGATCGGGGCCAAGCTGTCCTTCTAGGAGTCGCGAAGGGAGAGGCGGGTCCTCGGGGTCCCGCCTCTCCCTTTCGTTTTTCACCTAAAGACCTTTTCAGGGGAGCCCACATGCGTCTTTGCCATCGCGCGGGATACGCCGTCCCGCTGCTAACCATCAGCGCGATCCTGGCCGGGTGCGCGACCAGTACCACCGACCAGCCGCCGAACTTCAACAGCAGCCCTCAAGTAGTCGCGGTCTACGCCATCGACAGCGCGTTCGGAACCATGCCGGACGTGCTCATCTACTCGACCGCCGCGGGCGACACGGGAAAGATCAGCACCAACCCGCCGCCGAGCTACGGCTCGTATCGCGTCGAGTTCGATCAACCGATCAACGGCACCTCGGTCGCCAACAACGCGGACCGTGGGACCGGTCCCACTCCCGGCGGAGCCGCCTCCTTCTGCTCCCCGCTTTCGACGAATCCGTTCCAGCTCGTCGACGTCGACGGGGGCAACAGGGTGGTGGTCTCGTCGGTCTGCTACGACGCGACGAGCCCGCTCGGCGAGCATCCGCACGTCCTCGTCGTGCCCGGCAGGAACGCGCTCAACGACCCCGCCGCCGCGCCGCTGACCTGCAATACCTTCCGCGCGGACCCTGGTTTCGGCCCTGGCGGGAACGTCTTCACGCCGAAGCACAAGTACGGCATCAAGGTGAACGCGGGCACCATCAAGAACGCGGCCGACAAGCCTCTCGCCGCGCCGTCAGGCGCTGGATGGGTGGGTGACACGTTCCAGTTCACCACCTCGGGCTTCAAGATCCTCGCTGCTGGCTTCCAGGATGCCAACACCGGCTTCTTCGTGTGGCTCGACAAGCCCGAGCCGGGGTTCGAGAAGGATCTCGCCCCCTGCGCGACGACGTCGACGTGCCCCGACGCGAACGACAACCTCGTCCTCAACACGTTCCAGGAGCCGGCGGACAGCAATCCGTTCCTGGTCGTCTTCAGCGAGCCCGTCCAGCCGAACTTCAGCATCTTCGGCGGGGATGTCTCCGACAAGGTCGCGCTCACCCGCGCGGAGGACGGTTCGAATCCCGACTCCGCCACCCTCACCGGATTCATCGGTGGACTGATCGGCGACCCGCGCGTCGCGGAGGTCTTCCCGGGTGACACCTTCGAGCCCGGCGTGTCCTACAAGGTGACGATCGATCCGGCGCTCGCCGCCGACAGCGGTGATGTCCTCGAGAACGCCAAGACGTACACGTTCAGCGCTCTGGCCGGTGCACCCGCGAAGCTGAGCACCGGGCCGGCGAACGGTGCACAGGCGCAGGCCCACACCGTGGCCAGCATCACCGTGACCGTGCCTCATATCGCGGATGCCACGCCCACGCCGACCACTAGCGACGTGGTTACCGTCCTTTCTCGAATCAGGCCGACAATCGAGTTCTCGTCGCCGGTCGCGCCAACCACGCCCGGGGGCACCACG
Source organism: Deltaproteobacteria bacterium (assembly GCA_005879805.1). Lineage (GTDB taxonomy): Bacteria > Myxococcota > Myxococcia > Myxococcales > 40CM-4-68-19 > VBKO01. Next base: position 2,125 of record VBKL01000272.1, read on the forward strand.
CCGGGGGGCACGTTCAAGCTGACGGGTCCGGCGGGCGATGCGGCGGTCACCGTCACCTATCTCGGTGGTGTGAACAACCAGATCGTGCGGCTCGCGCCGGCAGCTTCGCTCCTTCCCGAAACCACGTACACGGTGTCGTGGAGCGGAGTGAAAGCCGCGCCGGTACCGAAGGCCCTCGCGGGACAGGCATTCCCGGACGGAAGCTCGCAGTTCACGACGGCGACCTTCCGCATGGCAATCCTCGATGATCCGGCATTCGATACGGCGACGTCGAACACGAACATCGGAAACACCGGGATTGCCTTCCCCGGCATCACGGTCGTCGCCGTCAACCTCGACCGCCGGGTCGACGTCGAGCCCGCGCACCTGAAGGACGGCAAGAACCTCCACGTCATCTTCAACAACAACGCCGCCGGCGTGGACGGCAGCTCGGTTCAGGTTTCCGAGCTGACCGGTACGGCGAACACCGCGTCACCGCCGATCGCCGGTACCGTCGTCGCCCCCCAGGCCGCCGGAGACACGAAGAACTTCACCATCACGCTCCCCGCCTCGTACCAACTGAAGTATGGCCAGAAGTACGAGATCCGGACCAAGACCACCATCACCAGCCCGGACACCGGGAAGGCGCTCAAGGCAGAAGGAGCCGGCGGCGACGACGTGAAGACCTTCACCACCCGCAAGGTATCCGCGGCGGTCGCTCCGAATCCTTCGCCGAGGGTCAGCCCCGCGACGACCGGGTTCACGGTGAAGTTCTCGGATCCGATGGACCCGACGACGATCGATCTGGTGAATCAGTTCAAGCTCTTCGCGCGCGATACGAGCGGAGCGCTGAACACGACGCCGGTGCCGATCACCTGCAAGCTCACCGATGGGCCGGGCTCGACGGGCACTGCGACCAATCCCACGGTCGTCACCTGCACGCCGAATGCCGGCCTCGGACTGACGCCAAAGTCGTACCTTGCGTCGGCCGTATTCCTGCAGACGGCGCCGGTGAAGGTGCTACCGTCGGTGTCGAGCGATCCGTCCGCGGTGTTCTTCGGATCGGTTTCCGCGAACGTCTTCGCTCCCTGCCAGTAACGGCATCGGCGAAAGAGTCATGAGGAGGGCGGTCCGAAAGGGCCGCCCTCTTTTTTTCGGGTCAAAGCGACGCGAGGACGGCGGAAAGGTCGGCGGGAATCGGGCTCTCGAAGAGGGCCCGGCCGCCCTCCGGATGCGCGAACCCGAGGCGGGCGGCGTGGAGGAAGTGCCGGGAGAGCCCCGCAAGCCGCGGTCCGCCGTACAGCTCGTCGCCCGCGAGGGGATGGCCGATGAAGGCCAGATGGGCGCGGATCTGGTGCATGACCCCTGTTGCGATCTCCACGTCCACCAGGGTGAACCCCCGCCGCCGCTCGCGCGGCTCGAATCGCGTCAGCGCCGGGCGGGCGCCGTGCGCCTCGGCCCACCCGGGGTCGCTCGCTGCCCGTACCCGCCGGGAGTCTTGCGGGTCGTGCGCGAGGGGCACCGCGATCTCGCCGCCAGCCTGCAATTCGCCCGCGACCAGCGCCAGGTAACCTTTCTCGACCGTGCGCGCGGCGAACTGTGCCCGGAGCGCGGTGTGGGCGGCGTCCGTGCGCGCGGCGAGGAGCAGGCCGGAGGTGTCGCCGTCGAGGCGATGAACGAGGCCACCCTCCCGGAGGGCAGGCCCCACCCGGGCAAGCTCCGGGAATCGGCCGACCAGGGCGTTGGCGGCGGTGCCCGTTTCTTGCGGCTTGAGGGGATGGGAGGGCATGCCGGGCGGCTTGTCGGCGACGACGATGTGCTCGTCGGCGTGCACGATGCGGATGGCCAATTCGGGCTGCGGTACGGGAGCGTCGGAGGGCGGCACCCGGACGGAGACACGGGCGCCGGCGCCAATCTGCGATCCTTTGGCGGCGCGCCGGCCGTCCACGCGAACGCGTCCCTCGGCGATCCAGTCCATCGCCTTGCCGCGGCTCACGGCGAAGAGCCGTGCCACGGCGCGATCGAGGCGGTCGGCGGCGGATCCTTCCGGGACGACGCGCTCCTCGATCCGGTCCTCGTCGGGAGCGCTGGGAGCGTCGGACGCCTTTGGAACGTCGGTCACGAGTGCGCGAGCGTCGAGCGGATGCGTTCCGCCGCCCAGGACGAGATGCCGTAGATCGACTCCATCGGGTTCACGCCGAGTGAAGTGGGAAATACGCTCCCGTCGGCGATCCACAGGTTCTCGAGGAAGTGGTGGCGCAGCTCCGGATCGACGACCGAGCGGGCGGGATCCGCGCCCAGCCCGCAACCCCCCATCTGGTGCGCGGTGAAGACGGCGCAGAGGTTCGGTCCCAGCGGCGCCTCGTCGATCTTGCTCAGGTCCGCCTCGCTCCGTACCATCACCGGGACGAAGTGCAGCGACTGCACGCGGGTCGCGCCGTTCGCCAGATGGACCCGCGCGAGCGCCTTCATCCCCGCGCGCCAGCACTCGTAGTGCCGGGGCGTGAAGGGATAATCGAGCTTCGGGTTGCCGTCGGAACGCAGCGAGACGGTTCCGCCTTCCTCGCCGTCGCCGAATCCGTCGATCATGAGCGCGATCGAGACCGCCGTGTTGGGCAGCAGTGCGAGGTCCGATCGCATCCGCGCGCCAAAACCCGGCAGCGCGATCCCGGCCAGCATCGGGTGCAAGGGCGCTGCCTCGAGGAAGAACCCGGCCCCTTCGCTGCGGTGGGCGAAGTGGTGCGAGGCGACGCTCTGGGGCGCGCCGTAGAAGGCTTCGATCGGCTCGCGGTAGATCGCCGCCACCGCCACCGTCGGATGCAGCCAGGTCTTCTTGCCCACCGGACCCTGCTCGATGCCGGAGCGGAGGAGGAGCGCCGGCGAGTTCAGGGCCCCGCAGCTCACCACCACGGCGCGTGGCTCGACGCGGACGGTACGGCCGGTCTGCTCCTGCGTCCCGGGATGGAGCACCTCGCCGATCACCGCCACCGCTCGCTTGCCGTTCCACTCGATGCGCCGGGCGCGGCAGTCGGCGTGGACGGTGGCGCCCTTCGCGATCGCGTCCGGCAGGTAGGTGAGCGCAGCGCTCTGCTTGGCGTCCACCGGGCAGCCCATCCCGCAGTAGCCGGTGCGCAGGCACTGGCGGACGTTTCGCTTGGTCGTGTCGACGTCCCAGCCGAGCTTCTTGCAGCCGTCGTACAGGAGGCGATTGTTCGGGTTCGTGTCCTCGAGGTCCACCTTGGCGATTCCGAGACGCTCCTCTACCTCCTCGAAATGCGGTCGCAGCGCTTCCGGCGAAACGCGAGCGCCGTCCTTCTCCCGCCAGCGGGCGACGACGTCGTCCGGCGTACGGAAGCTGGTGGTCCAGTTGACCACGGTGCCGCCCCCCACGGCGCGCCCCTGCAGGACCGTGACGGAGAGATCGGCCGTCGCCCGGTTCCCGCGGTCCTGGTACAGCCGCGGGTAGGCCGTCGATTCCTGCATGTCGAACTCGGCCTTGGTGTGGTGGCCACCCTCCTCGAGCACGACCACGCTCGCGCCCGCCGAGGCGAGCCGCGACGCCACGATGGCGCCGCCCGGCCCGCTGCCGACGACGCAGACGTCGGGTTTCAGGATCAGGTCTCGCTGGACGTCCGCGCCGGTGACGATGCGACCCGCGGCCA
>VBKL01000040.1 GCA_005879805.1 Deltaproteobacteria bacterium
GGCGACAGGCGCGTACGTCTTCTACGCGCATCGGGTCACGATGCTCGACCAGGTGGAAGACATCGTCGCGGGTCCGCGCGGAGCCGACGGAACGCGGTCGGGCGGCGCGCGCGAAGAGATGGCGAAGGACACCCCGAGCGGGCTCTTCGCCGCCGAGAAGCTGTTCGAGCGCGCTCTCACCGTGCACGCGCGCAATGCCTACGCCCTCGTAGCGCTGGCAGACATCGAGACGCAGCTTGCCGGAGCCGGCGTCGACAGCCGCGCTTCTCGCGCCGCCGAGCTTCGCGCCCGGGCAGAGGTACGGGACATCGCGCTCCCCGAGCGATTCGAGGCCCGCGCGCTGGCCCTGCTCCAGGAAGGCAAGAGCGCCGAAGCGGAAACGTACGTCCGCGCCCTCCTCGCCCGGTACCCGCACTCGACCGGCGCGCCGCGCCTCAACGACGTCCTCGGCCATGCGCTCCGGGCGCAGGGAAAGGTCCGCGAGGCGCGCGATAGCTTCCGCAAAGCCGCCGGGGGAGCGCGCGAGGCGCGTTTCACCTCCGACCTCGCCGAGGCCCTCATCGACGAGGGAAGCTTCCCCGAGGCGATCGCCGCCTTCGATCGGGCGCTGCAGATGAGCCCGTCGCATCCGCGCGCCCAGATCGGCAAGGCGCGCGCACTGGTGGCGTTGGCCCGCGAAGGACGCGGCGATCCGGCAGTGGCCCGCGCGCTGCTCGAACCGGTCATCCAGGCGCCCGACGCCGAGATGACTCCCGCGCTCCGGGCCCGCGCTCTCGCCGTCCGAGCGGACGCGAGGCTCGTCCAGGGCGACGCAGCGGGCGCATCGCAAGATGCCCAGGCAGCAGTGGCCATCGACGCCAAGCTCTCTTTGGCGCTCAAGGCGCGCGCGCTCGCGGTACTCGCCGGCCCCGACCGCGCCCGCGGCGAAGAGAGCCTGCGCGCGGCCATCGCCGCCGACCGTTTCGACCCGTCGACCTACGCCGACGGCGCCGACGCGCTGCTCGCCGCAGGCGATCCCGCCGCGGCTGCCCGCATCCTCGACTCCGCTGCCTCGGCCCTTCCGAAGAGCGCGCGCCTCTCGCTCGCCAGGGCCCGGGTGGAGGAGCGCAAGGGAGATCTCGTTGCCGCGCAGGCGGCGCTCGATCAGTCGCTCAAGCTCGATCCCTCGAGCGCCGCCGCGTACCTCGTCCAGGGCCGCATCGCGGAGAAGAAGCGCGAGTTCAAGGTAGCGGCGCAATCGTATGCGCGGGCCTCGCAGTTGCGCGACGATCTGCCCGAGCCGTACGCGCGGATGGGCTCCTTGTACCTCGCGACCAAGCAGGTCACCGAGGCAATCCGCGTCTTCAACGAGGCGCTGGCCCGCTACCGCGCGACGCACGCTCCTCCCGGAGTGATGGAAGCTTTCTACGAGGACGTGCATTCGTCACTGGGCAAGGCCGGCGAGCGCAAGCTCGCGGCAGAGTGGCTGAAGTCAGCTCGCGCGGAACGCTGAACGCGCGCGCGGATCAGTGCGCCGGTCCTCCGGGGATCGGCTGCGCCGCTTCGGCCGGACCGAACAGCTCGTCCTCGCGCGTCCCAGCTCGCGCTCGGCGCCGGCATCGTCGAGGTCGGGAGCGAGCTGGGCGACGCGCTCGAGCGACTCGATGATCTCGCGCCGCTCCTCGACGAGCTGGGTGAACCCCCGGGTGCGCGCGAGGATGCCTTTGCAGACGGCTTCCAGATAGAGGAGCTCCGCCGCGGCCGGACCCACCCGGGCGATCGCCTCGCCTCGCGATCCCTTCCGCGCCTCGGGATCGACGGCGACGATTCCCCCCCACGCATCCGCCGCGCAGGCCTCGGCGTCTGCCGGCACCTCCTCGGCGACGGCGTCGGGACGCTGTGCCCGCTCGCGTCTAGCGCGGCCCGCTGGCAAGAGCGCGCGCTCCGGATCGGGCAACCCGGGCGCGGCCTCTTCCCAGAGCCGCGCCGCCTCCGCGAGCGAAGCCGGATCGCCCTCGCGTGCTTTCGCTTCCGCGCGGGAAACGAGGGCGAGTACCTCCAGCCTCGGTCCCGCGTCGGCGCTGCTCACGCCGGCGTCGAGTCCGGCATCCGCCACGCCGGCATCCAGCACGACACCAGCGTCCGCGGAAGTCGCTCCCGCATCGGTCGGGGAATCGCGAGAGGCTGCTGCCGTTCCGGGCCGCGGAGCGGAGGCGCACGCAAGCGCAACGATGCATGCAACCGCCGCCGCTGCCAGCCGTGCGGCCGATCGCAATCGGCGCCTACTTGCGGCGCGAACCGGGCTTCGGGGGCCGCGACGGAGTCGCCTGCTTCTGCCCGCGCGGCTGCGGTTGCGCGGGCAAGGAAGGCGACTGCAGCGCGAAGAGCAGCCCGCCGCCATCGCCGCCGCCGCTCGCCGGCGACTCGTACAGCTCGCAGGTCGCCTGGCCGCGCAGGACCAGCTCGCCCTTCTGGTTCTCCGCCCAGAGCTCGACGTCCGCGTAGCAGGCGCCGCTCTCCCGGCGCAGCTCGGCGATGCGCCCGTGGCAGGTCAGCTCGTCGCCCGGCCAGACGATCTTGATGAAGCGCGCTCCCAGCTTGCGCACGTGTCCGCGGCGCAGCCAGGCGGTGAGCAGCTGGCCGACGAACGCCATCGCCAGCATGCCCGGCGCAAAGAGTCCCGGGAATCCGACGGCGTGCGCGTAGGGCTCATCGAGATGGAGCCGGTTGAAGTCGCCGGAAGAAGCGGCATAGCGGACGATCTGCACCCGGTCGATGGCGGGCTTGGTCAAAGGCGGCAGGTCGTCGCCCACCCGCAGCTCGCTCCAGTAGAAG
>VBKL01000108.1 GCA_005879805.1 Deltaproteobacteria bacterium
CGCGGTCACCGCGATCCCGCCCGCCGCCAGAGCGACCATGGTGACCGCGACGCCGAGTGCGAGCAGGTGTCGGCGTCGGACCCCGATGAGAGCGCTCACGGCGACAGCTCCACGGGAGCCTCGACGGCCAGCGCGCCTGAGCGCGAGGAGTGGAGCGTGAGCGGGATCCGTTCCCGGCGCTCGCTCACTCCGACCATCATGAGGTGCTTTCCGCCCTGCGAGAGATCGGTGGTCGCGTGCGCCGGCACGACGAACCCGTCCTCGCGCTGGATCATCCGGACCACCGAGCCCGCGCGGACCACCTCGTGCAGCTCGACCCGCTCGGCGGCGCCGCTCTCGACCGAGAGCAGCCGATCGTCCTCGCCCGAGGGATTCACGATGCGCAGGTACACCGCGCCGACGCCCGCGGGCGTGAGGCGCGCGATCGGCTTCTCCACCCGGACAGGGGGAGGCGCCGCCTCCCCGAGGAGCCGCCGGATGTCGGCAACGAGCGCCTCGGCCGGCAGATCGTGGGCGACGTGGAGGCGCAGGCGGCCGCGCTTGTCGACGAGGAAGAAGCCGGAGGTGTGGTCGACGGTGTAGCTCGCCACGGCCGCGTGCAGCCGGACGTATCGGTCCGGATCGGGCAGGCGCTTCTCCGCGGTGGCGCCGTACGACGCGAGGGCGTCGGTGAGCGCCTTCCCCTCCACGAACACCGGCGCGATCCGGCGATCGAAGGCAGCGACGTAGCGCCGGAGCAACTCGGGTCTGTCGCGGTCGGGATCTACGCCTACGAAGGCGGCTGCCACACGCGCGGCGTCGGTACCGAGGAGCGTGTACGCTTTTTTGACCGTCGAAAGCGTGAGCGGGCACACGTCCGGGCAAGTGGTGAAGCCAAAGGTGATGACGATCACCTGATCGCGATGGTCTGCGATCCGCAACGCGCCGACGTCGGCAGCGGGGCGACCGTCGAGAGGCGTTCCGTGCCAGGAATTGCAGCCGGCGAGCGCGAAGGAGAGCACCGCTACATTCGCGCACCAGCGATGTTTTGTCGTCGCGCTGACGTTTATCGTGTCCGCATTGTCCCCGATGCGACGCAAGAGAATCCCCCTCCTTCAACAACGTTTCTCCTTTTTCTAGCGTCGCGCCGCTCGACCCAACAACCGAGGGAGACGACATGCGTCCGAAAGATGGCACCACGCGAAGACAACTGTTGAAGTACGGGGGGGCTGGAATCATCGGCGCGGGGTTGCTCGGCAGGTCGTGGCCCGCAGCCTGGGCAGGGACGTCGACAAGCGTGACGCCCCCCGCTGATCCGGGGCCGCTCCACGACATCCTCGATCCGTGCTTCGACAAGAGCCCGGTCGTCCGTCCGTTCTCAGCGCCTCTTCCGATCGCGCCGGCGATCGGCTCCAACCAGGGAGGCGCGGTCGTGCCGGTGATCTCGCTCGCCGAGCAGCGCGGCGAGCACGAGTTCATCCCGGGCATCCGGACGCCGATCTGGGGCTACAACCTGCCGACCGCGGGCGCGGGCATCTTTCCCGGCCCGACGATCTTCGCGCGCCGCCGCCGGCCCACGCAGGTCACCTTCACCAACCTGCTCCCCCCGAACGAGGAGCCGAATGCGATCATCCTCGACAAGGCGCCCGACCCGGTCGACCATCCTTTCCTGAGCTCGTCGACCGTCGTCCACCTGCACGGGATCAATACCGAGATGCAGTCGGACGGGTACCCGGAGGACCGCCGCGAGCACGGACAATCGAAAGTGCACGATTACCCCAACAATCAATATCAACGGCCGGCGACGCTCTGGTACCACGATCATTCCGTCCACATTACAAGCGTGCATGTGTACCGCGGTCTTGCCGGATTTTACATAATCACCGACGAGGTCGAGGATGCCTCGGGGCTTCCCGGGACGCTCAGGGCCGATCCCGGCCGCGGGTACGGATTCTTCGACATACCGATCGTGCTCAAGGACGTGATGATCGCGCCGGAGCCGATCGACGGCCGGCCACGCGGCGTGCTCGTCTACAACAACTGCTCGCATAGCGGCGCGTACGGCGACGTGATGACCGTCAACGGCACGCAGCAGCCGTTCTTCCAGGTCGCCAACCGGAAGTACCGGTTCCGTAGCCTGAACGGGTCAGACTCGCGGCAGTACATGGTCGCGATCCGGCGGATCGAAAACCTCAAGACCGGACCCGACGAGCCGTTCTTCGTCATCGGGACGGACCAGGGACTGCTCACCACGCCTGCGGTGGAGACGACGTTCTTCCACACCACGCCGTCCGAGCGCTGGGAGTTCGTGGTCGACTTCTCCCGCTATCCGATCGGGCAGCGCCTCGTGATGGTGAACCTGCTCGTCGATCCCGACGACACCAAGCTCTTCCCCCTCATGGCCTTCGACGTGAACAGGGCGGAGCCCGATCCGAGCGTGATCCCCCCTGGACCGCTGCGGCCGCCGGAGGATCCCGCCGACGTCGCGCCGCCGGTGCAGAACCGCTTCTTCCTCTTCAACCGGCAGGGCGGGTACTTCTCCATCAATAGCCAGCAGTGGGATCCTGCCCGCGTCGACGCGCAACCCGTGATCGACACCAACGAGCATTGGAGGCTGGAGACGGAATCGGGCGGCTGGGGCCACCCAGTGCACATCCACCTCGGGCGCTTCCGCATCATCCGGATCCAGGGGCGCGCGCCCCGGCCGGGCGAGTTGGAGGGGTTCAAGGACACGGTGTGGGTCGGTCCCAACCAGATCATCGATGTGGTGCACCAGTTCTGGAACTTCCCCGGACGCTTCGTGTTCCACTGCCACAACGGATCGCACGAAGACCACGACATGATGAGCCAGTTCGAGGTGCTGCCCGGTTGATCAGTCTTCTCCGCTCAGGCGCGGGCTCCCGCGCCTGAGCGGCCACTCACCAGCCCTGTCCTCTAAGCTGCCTGCTCCGGCATGGGCATCGGCTCGCCGGTCTCCAGGAGCGTCTTGAGGGTCGAGAGGATGAGCGTCCAGCCGTCCTTGCTGACGTGCTTCGCGGTCTTCGGGGCGTCGGCCAGCTCGTGGGTGACGGCGAGCTTGCAGACCTCGCCGCGCTTCTCGATGAGGTAGGTGACGCGCGAAGACTCGGAGCTCAGCTCCGGATCGTAGAGCGCGCGCCAGGTCATGACGAGCCGCCGCGGCGGATCGGACTCGACGACCTTCCCCTCCACGTCGCGCGAGCCTTCCGGTCCCGTGGAGTGCCACTCGGACCCCGCCTTCCAGTCCGAATGGACGGTCTCGCCGAAGAAGTAGCGCTTGGTCACCTCCCCCTCGGTGAGCGCTTGCCAGAGCTTCTGCGGCGTCGTGCGGATGAACACCTGGTACACCTGGGTCTCGGCCATTTCCGTTCCCTCCAACCGTGATTTGAGGCCGCTCAGCGCCGCCGCGAACGGCGCGCGGTACTTGCTCACCCAGCGGTCATGCACGAGCCGGATGGGCACCGGATTGAGGAAGTGCAGCTTCTCGCGGCCTTCCTTGCGGGTGACGACCAGTCCCGCTTCCTCCAGGACGCGGAGGTGCTTCATGACGCCGAAGCGGGTCATCGAGACGCGCTCGCACATCTCGGTGAGCGTCTGCCCGTCGCGGCGGTAGAGCCGATCGAGGAGCTTCCGCCGGCTGGGATCCGCGAGCGCCTTGAAGACCGCGTCCATGGCTGCAGCGTATACGTGACCAAATGGTCACATGTCAAGCAGCTTGTAGAAGACCGCCGTCGCGCCGGGGCCGCTTCCGTCGGGCCACAGCGCGTACCGGGGGATCTCGCCGACGCGCACGTAGCCGAGGCTCAGGTAGAGCTTCTCGGCGGCGCCTCCCGCCATGGTGTCGAATGTGAGCAGCGTGCGCCCTCGCGCTTTCGCTTCCGCCTCGATCCCGAGCATGAGCGACCGGGCATGTCCCCGGCGCCGCGCAGAACGGTGCACGAGCATCTTCGCGACCTCCGCCCGGTGTGGCTGGTTGGGGGGCGTATCGAGGAGAAGCTGTACCGTGCCGACGAGAGCATCGCCCTCGAAGGCCGCAAGGACTGCGCGGCGTCCGGCGGCGGCCTCCCGCGCCGCGTTGGCGTAGAACGACTCGGCGTCCTCTCGCGAGAACCCCGCCAGGAAGCTGACCGAGGCGCCGCCCGCAACCGCGTCGAGCAGGATCCCGCCCAGTTCACCCGTGCGCGCCGTCACTTCTTCCGCCGTCAGGATACGAACCATCCCCGCAGGGTACCGGGAATTCGAGGCGTGCCGAATGGGCCGGGTGGTCTTAGAATCCGCGTTCCGACCCGGAGAGCCACAGATGAAGCCCATTCCGACCGAGATCGTCTTTCTGGCTGCGAAGCGCACCCCCTTCGGCACATATGGCGGTTCGCTCAAGGACGTGTCCGCGACCGACCTCGCCGTCCATGCCGCGAAGGCAGCGCTCGCCCAGTCCAAGGTGGCCCCCGAGGACGTGGACAACGTCGTCTTCGGCAACGTGCTCCAGACCAGCGCGGACGCCATCTATCTCGCTCGCCACGTAGGCCTGCGCGCGGGACTTCCGCAGCACGTGCCGGCGCTCACGGTGAACCGGCTTTGCGGGTCGGGCTTCCAGGCAGTGGTCGACGCCGCACTCGAGATCCTCGCCGGCTATTCGCAGTGCGCGCTCGTGGGCGGGACCGAGAGCATGTCCCAGGCCCCGCACGTCGCCCGTGGGCTGCGTTTCGGCGTCGGTCTCGGCAAGTCGCCCAAGCTCGAGGACACGCTCTGGGAGGGGCTGACCGACAGTTACAACGGCCTTCCCATGGCGATGACCGCGGAGAACCTCGCTTCCAAGTACGGCATCTCGCAGCGCGAGGTGGACGAGTACAGCGTTCTCTCGCAGCGGCGCTTCGCCGCGGCCCAGGAAGCGGGACGCCTCTCCGACGAGCTCGCCCCCATCGAGCTCCCTGGCAAGAAGGGCCAGACGATCAACTTCGGCCGCGACGAGCACAACCGCCCCGACACCACCGTCGAAACGCTCGCCAAGCTGCCCAAGGTGTTCAAGAAGGACGGCGTCATCCACGCGGGTGCCGCGAGCGGAATCTGCGACGGCGCCGGAGCGCTGGTCATCGCCACCCGGCAGTTCGCCGACAAGCGCGGGCTCAAGCCGCTCGGCAAGCTCCTCGGCTGGGGAATCAGCGGCTGCGATCCGTCGATCATGGGTATCGGTCCCGCGCCCGCCGTCCGCAAGGCTTTCGAGAGGCACGACGCGACGCTGAAGGACTTCGATCTCTTCGAGGTGAACGAGGCCTTCGCGCCGCAGTACCTGGCGGTGGAGAAAGACCTCGGGCTCCCGCGCGAGAACACCAACGTCGACGGCGGAGCGATCGCCGTCGGGCATCCACTCGCCGCCTCCGGCGCACGCATCACCGCGCATCTCCTCTACGAGCTCGGCCGGCGCGGCGCGAAGCGCGGCATCGGTTCTGCCTGCATCGGCGGCGGGCAGGGCATCGCGCTCCTCCTCGAGTCGGCGTAGGATCGCGTGATGCGCGCGGAGCAGGATCTCTTCTTCGACTGGAACGTCGCGGAGGAGCGCGGGGCCGGCCGTCTCTTCGAAGCCGTCGCGCTCGACGAGACGCTCCGCGACGGGATCCAGAGCCCGAGCGCCACCGATCCGCGCATCGACGACAAGATCGAGATCCTGCATTTGCTCGACGAGCTCGGGGTCGCGCAGCTCGACGTCGGGTTGCCCGGCGCGGGGCCTCACCAGCGGGCCGCGGTGCAGCGACTCGTCGAGGAGATCCGCGACTCGCGCTTGAAGATCCGCGCCAACGTCGCCTGCCGCACGGTCGTCGCCGACATCGTACCGGCCTCCGAGGTGCAGCAGGCGACGGGCGTGCCGCTCGAGGTCTACGCCTTCATCGGCTCCTCGCCCATCCGCCAGTACGCAGAGGAGTGGGACCTCGCCTTCATCGAGAAGCAGTCGGTGGAGGCGATCCGTTTCGCGTCCGCCCAGAACCTCTCCGTCGTCTACGTCACCGAGGACACCACCCGCAGCAAGCCCGAGGACCTGAGGCGGCTGTTCCTCTCCGCCATCGGGGCGGGCGCGCGCAGGCTCTGCCTCTGCGACACGGTCGGTCACGCGACGCCCGAAGGGACGCGCGCCCTGGTGAAGTTCGCCGAGGGCGTGGTGAAGGAGAGCGGCGAGGAAGTCGGCCTCGACTGGCACGGGCACAACGACCGCGGCCTCGCCCTCGCCAATGCTCTCGCCGCCGGTGCCGCAGGCGCGACCCGCCTGCACGGATGCGCCGCGGGGATCGGCGAGCGGGTGGGCAACACCGCCATCGATCAACTGCTGGTAAATCTCAAATTGCTCGGTCATCCGCTCTACCAGGACCGCGACATGACCTCGCTGGTCCGCTTCGTCGAGCTGGCGGCGCGGGCGACCGGCGGCGAGGTCCCCGCCAACTATCCCGTGTCGGGCCGCGACGCCTTCCGCACCGCGACCGGCGTGCACGCCGCCGCCATCGTCAAGGCGCAGCGCAAGGGAGATCGCTGGCTCGCCGACCGCATCTACTCCGGCGTCCCGGCGGGCGAGTTCGGCAAGGAGCAGCAGATCGACATCGGGCCCATGAGCGGGCTCTCCAACGTGAAGCATTGGCTCGCGCGCCACGAGGTACCCGCCGACGAGCCGCTCGCGAAAGCCATCCTTTCCCGCGCGAAGACTGCCAATCGCACGCTCACCGAGGCGGAGCTGCAAGAGCTGCTCCGCGAGATCAGGGCCGAGGCTCGCTCATGACCGTCGTGCAGTTCACCGGAATGAAGGTCTTCTCCACCACGCTCGCCCGGGACCGCGAGGCGATGGGCGACAACATCACCCGCTGGCTCACCGAGAATCCCAATCTGGAGATCGTCGACAAGACCGTGACGCAGTCGAGCGACAAGGAGTTCCATTGCGTCACCATCACGCTCTTCTACAAAGACAAGCCCCGGTCAGGAGCCCCCTAGGTGTCGCCTCGCGGTCCACGCTTCGCCCAATCGACGGGAGGGTTCGGGCTGCCGCCGTTCACACCGGCGGTGAAGTGGCTCATCGTCGCGACGGTAGGCGTCTACATCGGTGCGCTCCTGGCAGGGCCCACAATCGCGCAGCAACTCGTGTTCGTTCCAGTGGGGTTGCTCTCCGGACGAATCTGGACCCTGTTCACTTACACGTTCCTGCATACGGGCGATCCGTTCGTCCTCATCTTCGCCGTCCTCGGCCTCTGGATGTTCGGGGGTTCGCTCGAGGCGATCTGGGGAACCAGGCGATTCGTCATCTTCTATTTTGCGAGCTCCATCATTGCAGCGCTCGCGACGGCAGTATCCGCGGTGTTTTTTACTGCCGCGGCGGGTTACCCGTACCACGGAAACTGGGTCGTTCTCGAGGCGCTTGCGGCCGCGTTCGCCGTTGCATTACCGTCCGCACAAATCTTCCTTTACGTCATTCCCATCCAGGCCCGCCTTTTGCTACCCATTTCCGCGGGCATTACTGCTTTGTACATGATTTATAACCGCCAGGTTCATCCCTTCCTGCCGCAGGTCTTCGGGCTCGGCGCCGGCGCGCTCCTCGCCGGCGGGCGGATGCGCACGCCCCGGCAGCTGCTCCTCCGGCTGCGCGTGTTCTGGATCGATCGCCGCCTTCGCTCGCGCAACCTTCGCGTCGTGCGCGAAGGCAAGAACGACGACGACGCGCCCCGCCGCGGCTCGCGCGGCTCGGACAAGTACCTTCACTGAGGCAGGTCGACGATCTCCGAGACCGCGTCGCGCGCCACGTAGATGCGGCGGGTGTTGGTCCTCTGCGCATCGAACGGAACGAGGAAGAACCCGTCGCGGGCTTCGTCCGCCTCGCGATGACCTTCGATGGTGCGTCCGTCCGAGAAGGTGATGCGCACGGCCTGGCCGGCGGCGGCCTCCGCCTTCTCTCCGGGCGCAAGCATGAAGAAGATCGCCTTCAGCTCGTCGTGCGCGATCCTCTCGGTCGGGCCGCCCCCTTGCGGCTCGAGGGGGACGTGCGGCTGCGAGAGATCGAGATCGGTCACCGTCCCGCGCCTCGTCTGGCCGGCGCGCGTGTGGATGGCGACGCGCTGCTCGCCGGGAACGATCAGCGCCGGGGCTGGCTCGACCGGCGGAACGCCCATGGGAGGCGTCGCCTCCTCGACCGGAACGAGGAGATCCGGGTCCTCGAGCGTTTCCGGCCCCCGGACGAGCTCGAGCTGAGGAGAAGTGTTGCGAGGAGGCTCGAACGGCGGGGGAGCGCCCTCGTCCGACAAGCTCTCCCCTTTCGCCAGCGGCGAGAACAGCTCGCGCGGACCTTTCTGCCACGCAGGTTCGGGGGGCTCCTCGGTCAGTTCGCGCACTTCGCCCGGGGTGGCGATCTCGGTGGTTTTCTGCCAGGCGGGTTCCGGGGGCTCTTCTGTCAGTTCGCGCACCTCGTCCGGCGTGGCGATCTCGAGAGCCTTCTGCTCCTCCTCGGCCGCCGCAGGGGAGCTGCCATCCCACGGAGTGTCGACCGGGGCCGCCCACGGCTCGATCTCGGAGGATGCCGTCGGCGGTACGGTCGGCTCTCCCCACGCATCGAGGGCGGCGGATTCCGTAGAAGAGGGCGCGGAGGCGAAATCGATCTCCGTTCCGGCCGACGCTTGTGCCGCTTCGGCGGCCGCGAATGCCGACTCCAGTGTCGAATCGGCGTAGGTGGCCTTTTCCCAGGTGGCCGCCGCCGCTGCTTCGCCCTCGGCGGCGACTTCGGGCGTCCCGTCGCCTGCGGCGGCGTCGGGATGGGCGAGCCAGTCGGCGGCGGAGACGGCTGCTTCGTCCGGCGGCGGCGGTTGCGGTGCCACCGGAGCGGTTTGCGCCTCCTCGGGAGCTGCCTCGATGGGCGCCGCCGCTTCGACCTCGACTGGCTGCGCCTCGAACGCGGTCTCCTCGGCCGGCGCAACATCGATGGGTGCGGTGGTCTCCTCCTGGATTTCGTCCGCCTCCGACAGCGTGACCGGGAAGTCGTCCTCGACGGCGACCTCCATTTCGACATCTGCCTCGGCAACCGGCTGCTCGGCGGCTTGCTCGGCCGCCGCGCCCCAGTCGGCCGGGGCCTCGACGGCGGGCTCCGCCGGTTCGGCGGCGGCCTCGGTCATCACGATCGGAGCGGTCGCTTCGCGCTCCGGCGGTAATCCAACGGGTTCGGGCGCGGGCAGCCCATGCGCGTATGCCGGGGCGGGGACCCCCTCCGACCAGTCGCCCTCGAGGGCGCCGTCGGTGCGGGAAGCCCCTTCCGGGGAGGGTGGTCGCTCTTCGATCCCGTCCATTGCGGCGGGGCAAGATAGCAGAATCGGCGGCGTCGCCCGCGGAGATCGTTCCCCGACGTTGTATTGCCTGCGAGCGAGGGTTAGACCGGTTCCCGGTGCCCGGCCTGGTCCAGATCGGCAAGCAGCGCCCCGGTGCGTCGGCCTTCCTGCCGACCACGCTCGCCGAGGCGCGGGAGCGGGGCTGGGACGAGCTCGACATCGTCCTCGTGAACGGCGACGCGTACGTCGACCACCCTACCTTCGGCGCTCCGCTCATCGGACGTCTGCTCGCTTCCCGCGGTTTCCGCGTCGGCATCGTCTCGCAGCCGCGCTGGGACGAGGCGAGCTTCGCGGAGGACTTCTCCGCCTGCGGCCGCCCGCGCCTTTTCTACGGCGTCACGAGCGGCAACATGGACTCGATGGTCAACCATTACACGGCGGCGCGAAGACGACGCTCGAGCGACGCCTACACGCCGGATGCGGCGCCGGGCCGCCGTCCCGACTACGCCACCGCCGTCTACGCGCGCAGGTTGAAACGGCTCCATCCCGGCGTTCCGGTGGTGATCGGAGGAGTCGAGGCTTCTTTGCGCAGGCTCGCGCACTACGACTACTGGAGCGATCGGGTGCGCCGCTCGATCCTCCTCGACTGCCCGGCCGACATCCTCGTCTACGGGATGGGCGAGAAGGCGGTGGTGGAGATCGCTCGCAGGCTCGCCTCGGGCGAGGACATCTGTGGGCTGACCGACATCCCGGGGACCGCGCTCCGCTTCAAGGACGACGAGTCGTTCCGGCCATTGGTGGGCGAGCGCGATCGCGAGGAGTTGCGGCTTCCGAGCTACGAGGAGATCTGCGCGGACAAGAAGACGTACGCCGAGTTCTCGCGGCTCTACCACCTCGAGCACAACCCGGACAACGCGCGCATCCTCGTGCAGAAGCACGGCGGCCAACTCGTCTACCTCAACCCGCCCGCCACGCCGCCGCTGACCGAGGATATCGACGCCGAGTACGAATTGCCCTTCACGCGGCTGCCGCACCCAATGTACGGCGAGGCGCGCATCCCTGCCTGGGAGCAGATCCGCTTCAGCGTCACCATCATGCGCGGCTGCGCCGCGGGGTGCAGCTTCTGCTGCATCACCGAGCACCAGGGCCGCGACGTCGTCTCGCGCAGCGAGGCGAGCGTCCTGCGCGAGATCGAGTCTTTGAAAGAAGTGCCCGGCTGGACGGGGGTGGTGAGCGATCTCGGCGGCGCCACCGCGAACCTCTGGCACATGACCTGTACCGACGAGGAGTGGCACAAGGTCTGCCGCCGCGCCTCCTGCGTGTACCCGACGGTGTGCGAGAAATTCGGAACCGATCACGGGCCGCTCATCCAGCTCTTGCGCAAGGCGCGCGAGCTTCCCGGCGTGAAGCGGGCCTTCGTGGCGAGCGGGATCCGCTACGACGTCGCTTTCGCCGACGAGGAGCACGGCGACGAGTACATCCGCGAGCTCGTCGCGAACCACGTCGGCGGGCATCTCAAGATCGCGCCCGAGCACGTCTCGCCAGGCGTCGTGCGGGTGATGAAGAAGCCCGGGAAGGAGCAGTTCGTCCGCTTCAAGGAGCTGTTCGAGAAGTACAGCGAGGAGGCCGGGAAGGAGCAGTACCTCGTCCCGTACTTCATCTCCGGTCATCCGGGCTGCGAGGTGAAGGACATGGTCGAGCTCTCCGACTACCTGGCGGAGAATGGCTGGCGCCCACAGCAGGTGCAGGACTTCACGCCGACGCCGATGACGCTCGCGACCGACATGTACTACTCGGGCTACCACCCGAATACGGGCAAGCCGGTGCATGTGCCGAACAACCCGGACGAGAAGGCCATGCAGCGGGCGCTCCTCCAGCCGCACCTTCCGGAGTTCCGCGCGCTCGCGGCCAAGGGCCGGCGCGAGGCGGGGGCGCCGCCTCCTCCCAAGCGGCCGCCGCCGCGCCGAGGCCCTGCGCGCGTCGCGCCGAGCGACGCGTTCGAGGACTAAGCGCGGGGCCAGGTGCGATCGAGGATCGGGCCCACGTCGACGCCGGCGGGGAGCGTGCCGAAGGCGCGGCCCCAGTCGCCGGCGAGGCGTGTCGCGCAGAAGGCGTCCGCCACGGCTTTCGGGCCATGAGCGACGAGAAGCGATCCCTGCAGAGCGAGCGCGAGCGACTCGACCAGCCGGCGCGCGCTCGACTCCTCGGGGCGGACGAGCAACGCTTGCAGCGAATCGACATGGGCGTCGAGCCGCCGGTCCGCTCCTCGCGTCTTCGCTAGTTCCGCGAGGAGAGCTTCCGCGGCCTCTGGTTCCTTCCCCAAGGCCCGCAGCACGTCGAGGCAGATGACGTTCCCCGAGCCCTCCCAGATCGAGTTCAAGGGCGCCTCACGGTAGAGGCGCGGCATCCCGCTCTCCTCGACGTAACCGTTCCCGCCCAGGCACTCGAGGGCCTCGGAGACGACCGCGGGCGTCCGCTTGCAGATCCAGTACTTCGCCACCGCGGTAGCGATGCGGCGGAAGGCGCCCTCTGCCGGCCGGTCGAAAGCCCCGGCGATGCGCAGCGCGAGCGAGGTCGCGGCCTCGGATTCCAGAGCAAGGTCCGCGAGCACGTTGCGCATCAGCGGCTGCTCGACCAGCCTCATTCCGAAGGCGGAGCGGTAGGTGCAGTGGTGGAGCGCCTGCGCGAGCGCGATGCGCATCCCGGCGGCGCCGCCGAGCGCGCAATCGAGGCGCGTGTGCGTGACCATCTCCAGGATGGCCGGCACGCCGCGGCCTTCCTCGCCGACGAGGTGCGCGAAGGCGGAGTCGAATTCCACCTCGCTGGAGGCGTTGCTCCGGTTCCCGAGCTTGTCCTTGAGCCGTTGCAGGCGGAAGCCGTTCTTCGTCCCGTCCGGTAGCACTCGCGGCAAGAGGAAGCAGGAGAGCCCCTTGGAGGCCTGCGCGAGGACGAGGAAGGCGTCGCTCATCGGCGCCGAGCAGAACCACTTGTGTCCGGTGAGCCGGTATCCGCCCTCGGCCGGCTCGGCGCGGGTGGTGTTGGCGCGGACGTCGGAGCCGCCCTGCTTCTCGGTCATCGCCATCCCGACCAGCGCGCTCTTCTTCTGTGCCGCGGGCAAGAGGCGCGGCTCGTACTCGCCGCTCGCGACGCGGGGCTCCCACTCGCGAGCCAGCGCGGGCGTCCGCCGCAGCGCTGGCACGCAGGAGTAAGTCATCGAGATGGGGCATCCGTGGCCCGCCTCGTTCTGGGAGTCGAGCAGCATCAGAACGGCACGGGCTGCGTGCGCGCCCGGGCGCGCTTCCTGCCAGGGGAGCGCGTGGATTCCGCGAGCGACCGCGTTGCCCAGGAGCGCGTGCCATGCGGGATGGAATTCCACCTCGTCGAGGCGGTTTCCGTAGCGGTCGTGCGTCCGCAGCTTCGGGGGGAACTCGTTCGCCTCCGCTGCCAGGCGCTGCGCCTCCGCCGTGCCCAGATAGGTGCCGAGCGAAGCGGCCCGCTCCCGCGCCCACCCGGCGCCTTCGCGGGCCATCGCCTCCTGCAAAGGGAGATCGGACTCGAAGAGGTTCCAGCCTGCGAGCGGCGGCGGCTGGTTCGGGACGGCAGGATCGGGCATCACCAAGCAGTCTACCGCGGGCCTGCGATCACTCCGTACGCTTTCCGAACTTCTCCTCCAGCTCTTCCACGGTGCGCGGCCAGTCCTCCTTGAGGAGGCGCGAGAGGCTGCGGTCGGAGA
>VBKL01000273.1 GCA_005879805.1 Deltaproteobacteria bacterium
GTCGAAATAGTCCCAGTATCGATCCGCGAGGTAACGGATGTTGGGTCCCATCAAGAGAACCCGGCCGCCGGGCCGGAGAACGCGCAGGATCTCGTCGAGAACCGCCGACACCGCGGCTTTCGAAGGCAGGTGCTCGAGGAAATTGGACGAGAACACGACGTCCACCTCGCCGGCCCGCAAGGCGGTCAGGGAGTCGGCGGAGCAGCTCAGGACCTCGACGCCGGGGGCCGCTGCGGTTCGCGTCGCGGGATTGAGATCGACGGCGATGCGACGTTTCGCCACCGCGTGGTTGATGAACTCGCAGTACCCGGCGCCGAGGTCGAGCAGGGTATCGTGAGGCTCGATCCATCGGGAGAACACCCGGTTCCAGAGGATGCCCCACACCTGATCCTTCCAGGCGCGATCGGCTTCGTCGAACCGGTTTGCGTAGAGTTGCGCCAGTTTGTCGGACACCGTTTTCCCCTCCCGATTCGACGGTCTCGCGCTTTCACGACACGTGGATGAGGACGGCCAGGACGCGCATCCCTTGCAGCAGCGAAAATACGAGGTAGGCCGCGGCAACGGGTGGCGACCCCGCCAGGACGCGCCCGGCCAGGAGGAGGAAGACGAGCAACAGGATCGCATTCGGCTCCACCGCGGTGAGATCGGGCGGGTGTTGGCCGTAGGCGCCGGCGACGACGCCGAAGAGGGTCAGCCCGCCTAGCCAGAGAAGCGCGCGCTGCTCCCGCTGGTTCTGCGGCGCCGCCGTTCCGGCCACCCCGCGGAACAGCCGCTTTTCCAGGGCGAAAAAGGCGAGGCACGGATAGAGGAGCGGCGCCGAGTAGCGCAGCTCCAGCCGGCTCCATCGCAGCGCCGCCCCGGACAAGGAGCTCGAGCCGAGCGCCGCGACCCAGGAGGCGATCTCCGGCAAGCGGAGCGCGGCAAGAATCCGGCTGGCGCGGAACACGAGCTGCTCCCGGAGCGGCACCGAGTGGAGGAAGTCGCGCAGCGAGGCAAGCAGGCCTCGCGGGTCGTGCTCTCCGTTGAGGAAGAGCTCCTCGAAGAGAGCGTCGTCTCGATGCAGGTACTTCAGCTTGACGAGGTTCCACGGAAACATGCATGCCGCGGTCACCAGACAAAGCGCGATGGGCGCGAGGAGCGCCCGCAACCGGGCTGGCGCTGCACGCAACCTTCGCCACGTCATCCAGGCGAGGAAGGGGGGCAGGGCGAGCAGATTTCCGGCGTGCATGTTTCCGCCAAGGCCGAACAGGGCTCCTGCCCAGAGCCACGAGGAGATGGAGTGCCCCTCTTCGAGGAGCAGGGCGAACCCCGAAAGGACAAGCGCGGCGCCCGCGAACTTGAACCACGCGTAATAGGAGTTGGCGAGGAAGAAGGCGTTGGCCGCCAGCGTCAGGCAGAGCGCCGGAAACAGGCCGCCGTAGCCATAGCGGCGGGCGAGATGCGCAAGTGGAAAGATCACCATCAGATTCAAGACCGTGCCGAACAGGGTGTAGAGGAAGAAGCTGTCGCTCAGCACTCCGCTCCCGGCAGCGAGGATCTGGCGCATCACCGAATAGAGGACGCCGGGCAGGATCTCCCTGGCGGTGACGTCGTAGGTCAGCTTGCCGTCCCCGTAGTACCGGGAGAACGGCTCGTGCAAGGCAATGGCTCGACCATTCGCATACTGGAAGAAGTTGTCGCCGGATTCATAGGTCGTGAAGGTCTTGACGCCGGCAACGTTACCGAATCCGAAATGCGTGAGCGGCAAGCGTTCGTCCAAGCCCAAGAGCAGGGTCGAGACGAAAAGCAACGCTGCAAAGCAGAGCAGCGGTGCGCGTTCGCGGCGGACGACTGCCCGCATGCGCGCACGACGCGGACCGGAGAGCGCGGCAGCAGAGGCGAAAAGCAGGCTCGCTGCCCATGCCCACGCCCACAGCCGGGGCGGAGCGGCGGCGCCTGTCGTCCGTTCGGCCAATATGCCGAGCAGCGCGTAGAAGAGGAAATGAAACGCGATACCGAGAGGGAAGCAGGCCAGCTCGAAGGTCTCCGGATCGCGGCCTGGGAAGAAGATGACCTGGAGGAGCAGGCCTGGCACGAGCCAGGCGAGAGCGATCGCGCCGGCGAAGACCCAGATGAGAACATGCTGCAGGAGCGGCGAGTCGAGCGGGTCCGGACCCACCAGGGACGCCCTCTGGATCACGATTTCGGCGACCTGTGTGTCGGGATCGAGGTCGATGCGCAATTCGCCATAGTCGCCCGCCAGCAGCGGGAAATCGATCCGGTGCTCGAGCGGATCGATGACGCCGAATGCATGGAGCCCGGGCCGAGGCGCTTCGCCCCGGTGCCCGTAATACAGCTCTGCGCTGGACAGGGCGCCGAGCGATGCGACGTCGAGACGAAGGCGCCCTTGCGGCAGCTCGCGATCGAGTGAGATCACGAAGAACGCGTCCGCGGCCGTGTACCGTACCTCGACGCCCCTCCCCGTCTTTGCCATCGAGACTATCGAATGCTGGAAATGCGGGTGGGCGACCAGGTCGGTGACATCGATATCGGCGGCGGCCGTCGAACGAGCCGTCGAGATCAGCGCGGCGAGTGCCGCGCCGATCGCCATCCTCGTTCGCGGGCCGCGGCGCCACGTCTGAAGCCGGATGGATTGCATCGCTCAGGGCACGGCGGAACACAGCGGATAGGCGCGCCGGGCCTCCATGTCGAATGCCCAGAATCTCAGCTTCCGCGGATCGATGCCGCGCGCGGCAACCGTCAGATGCCAGCCCGTCGTCCGCGCGTTTTGCCCGTGGACCTGTGCCACGTCGGGCCGTGACGATCCCACCAGCGCGGTGGCGAGGATGCCCGGCTGCAGGGCCGCTCCCGTCGTTGCGAACACGGCATCTGCCGGCTTTCCCGCGGAAACCACGAATGCCCAACCGGAAGCCTCGATCTTCGTTCCGGCAGCCGGCGTGACGCGTTCGATCACGCCGTCTCCGCATGCGTCGGAGCTCCACTCGACGTCACGGGAGCTCTGGGGAAGCGCGCCGCCTAGACGCAGCAGGAGCGTGTCTCCCTCCACCGACGCCCAATCGCCGTCGGCGGCACCCGGGCTGCCTCCTTCGGGCGTCAGGTGCACACGCTGCAGGAGGTAATCGAATCGATCCCGGAACCCCCAGCCTTGCGACGTGTCGAAGGTGACGTCCTGGACGGGCGGCAGCATGTCCCATGCGCCGTCCAGGAAGGCGCGGGCTGGACCCAGCTCCTCCGCGACGAAGCGATCGATGACGACTCCATCCCTGAAGAGCGGAACGGTTGCCCGATACCGGAGCGAAGCTCCGTCCCTGAGTCTCAGTGTGACGTCGAGCCGGGGCGGCTGCAGGAGAATGCGGGCAAGCTGGCCGAGCAGCGAATACCGGACGGCGAACGATCCTACGGTGAGCGTGTAGGGCTCGGACGACACGCCCAGCGGACGCCCCAGACGACCCTGGCCGGAAGTCCCCTCCGAGCGCAGGAGGGTGCGCGAGCGCGCACGACGCTTCAGCACGAGGAAGTTCTCGAAACGGCCGATGTCGTCGTACCACTGCAAGATCGCGAGACGGGTCCTCGTTTCCTCCGAGAACCAGTACCGGTCTCCGCCAGGATGCACGTGGAAGAGGATGAAGTCAGGAGCGCCGGGCGCCTGCAATTTGTCGGCGTTGACCTGGTCGAGATACGCATCGTAGGCCGCGTAAGACTGGATGACCGGGCGAGGCCGGTAGCGCAGCCCCTCCAGGTAGACGAGGGACGTCTCCGACATCACCACGTCCACGGTTCCGCCCTCGAGAATACGCATGACCGCAGGCGGCAGGTATGCGAACGAGGCTCGTGGCCTGGGGTGTATCGCTGCCGCGACGTACTCGGTGGCGCTCAGTCGCACGGCGGCAATGTGCCGCGCGATGGCGGCCGGGGGCAGCAAGGGGAAAACGACCGCCGCCGCCGGGATCATCCAGAGGCCGAGCGGAGCCACCGCCGCGCGTCGAGCCGATGGCGGAGCGAGACAGAGGAAGAGCCAGAGCGGCAGCGACTCCGCCGGGAAGGAGATGCCCCACTGGCGGACGTGTCCCTGCTTGAAGATTACGAATAGCAACGCGAGGGTATAGCCCACGAGGAACACTCCGCCCCGAGTGCGCAATGTACGTTCATGCTTCGCGATGACCCCCACCAGAAGCAGGATGAAGGCAGCCTCCCAGCAAAGCAGATACGGGAAACCGGGAGGCATCGGGACGTACATCGCGTCGGTATAGGAACCGACGATGTGAGCTCCCCCGGGGAGATATGTTCTCAAGTCCACGCGGAGGAGAAGGGCGGATACAGCGAGGAAAGCCAGATATGCAGGCACGCCCAGCCAGATGGCCCGCGTGCGGGATCCGCGTGCCAGCGCGAGACAGACGAGCACGTAGAGCACGGGCATCGGGGCAACGAAGGCGACCGTGAGCTTGCTGAAGAAGAGCAGCAAGGAAATGGCGCAAGCGGCGGCAAGATCCGCTCTGCGCCAATCGGCGAGGAACCTCGCGCAATGGAAGCCAAGGGCGGTCATCCACACGTAGGATCCGTAGATCCGGAAAAGTTGCGGCATGAGGCCCACGAATACGCAGGCAGTGAGCGGCCACCACAACGCGTTCTTCGTCGATCGTGAACCGGCCCACGCGATGCAGATGATCTCTGCCGAGAGCAGCAGGTCATGCGCAATGAGCACCCACGCCCACCCGTCCGGCGGCAGCCCGGTCTCTACAAATCCCAGCGGGCCGTACGTGAAGAGAAAGTCCCGGCCGAAGACCAGATGCTGCTCGACGGCGAGCGCGAGACTGCCCCACCACGAAGAATCGGTTCCCATACCCATCTGGACGAAGCCCGCAGCGGGCAGCACCGCGACCAGGAAGATCGCGGCGCAGGTCCAGTTGATGAGCTGGACGGCCGTGTGCGGCGAGCGCTCGGAACGCGCCAGCGCTGCCCGTAGCCCTAGCAAAGGCCCGGCACCACGAACGACATGAGCTGCGAGTCTTCTGTCCGATGCACCGGATGCAGCCGGTAGAGAGGGCCGAGCGGGGTGCATCGTCGTCGATCAGGTCGTGTCGATCAAGGTGCGCATGGCGGTCGCCGCGGCGGAAGCTGCGCCGCGTGCTCCCCGCACGAAGTTTGCTAGAAAGGTGGGCATGGACGTGTCACCCTCGAGAATCGAGCTGGGCTGCGGCGATCACAAGCGAGAGGGCTTTTTCGGCATCGACATCGCGCCGGGCAGCGCGGTCGACCTCGTCCTCGACGTGGAGAAAGAACCGCTGCCCTTCGCCGACGACTCGGTCGAGTACATCTACAGCAGCCACACCTTCGAGCACCTGGAACGGCCCGGATCTCCCATTCCCACCCTCCGCGAAATCGTCCGGGTGGCGAGACACGGCGCGACGGTGGAGATCTGGACTCCCTACGGCAAGAGCAATGACGCGCTCCTGCTAGGCCATCGGAATTTCTATACCGAAACCCATTGGCAACATATCTGCTTTCTCTATGATGAATTCTATCTGGGAAAGGGCCCCGGCCGATTCGTCTGGGAAAAGTCCCAGTACGTGTTGACTCATGGGTGCATGGAAGAGCTCGCCCGGGTCGGAATCACCATCGATTTCGCCTTGAAGTACATGTAC
>VBKL01000109.1 GCA_005879805.1 Deltaproteobacteria bacterium
TCGGGCACGTCGTCGGCAAGGCGATCCTGGACGTGGAATTCGTCTCCAACGCGGACCACCACGTCGAGGAAGGACGCCGCTTTCTCGCCGACGGCGAGCTGGAGAAGGCGCTGCTGGAGTTCGATCGGGCGCTCACCATGGACCGCCGCTGTCCCGGCGCGCATCTCGGGCGGGGCATCGCCCTGAAGTTGCGTGGCGACAAGGAAGGGGCCCGCGCCGCGTTCATCCGGGCGGAGGAGATCGACCCGCGCGGCGAAGCCGGTCGCGAGGCACGGCGCCACCTCGACAACCTGTAGGGTTTTTCGCATGGCAAAGCCGTCCGGGCCGGGGTAGAAAACGCCCTCCCCTAGAGCCCGGATAGCGCGAATGGCAGAAAACCCATCTTCTCTCGTCCCGGTCGCGATCGAGGACGAGATGCGTCAGGCGTATCTCGACTACTCGATGTCGGTGATCGTCGGGCGCGCCCTCCCCGACGTTCGCGACGGTTTAAAACCGGTCCATCGACGAATCCTGTACGCGATGTTCGAGCAGGGCATGCTGCACAACCGGCGGTATTCCAAATGCGCCGGTACGGTCGGCGAGGTCCTCAAGAAGTACCACCCGCACGGCGACGCCGCCGTCTACGACGCCCTCGTCCGCCTCGCGCAGGAATGGAACATGCGCGCCCCGCTCATCGACGGGCAGGGCAACTTCGGCTCCATCGACGGCGATTCCGCGGCGGCCTACCGGTACACCGAGGCACGGCTCACCAAGCTCGCCGAGCAGATGCTCGCCGACATCGACAAGGAGACCGTCGATTTCGGACCCAACTTCGACGACTCGACGACCGAGCCGCTGGTGCTTCCGGCGCGGTTCCCCAACCTGCTCGTCAACGGCTCGGCGGGAATCGCGGTCGGCATGGCGACGAACATCCCGCCGCACAACCTCGGCGAGGTGATCGCGAGCACCATCCACCTGGTCGATCATCCGGACGCGCCCTTGCGCGACTTGCTCGACACCAAGCTCGGCGGAACGCTTCCCGGCGGAATCCAGGGCCCCGATTTCCCGACGGGCGGCCTGCTCATGGGCCTCGGCCCCATCCGCGCGCTCTACGAGACCGGCCGCGCGGTCCTGCGGCTGCGAGCCAAGGTGGAGATCGAGACCCACGAGAAGACGGGACGCGACTCGATCGTGGTCACGGAAGTGCCGTATCAAGTCAACAAGGCCCGCTCCATCCAGTCCATCGCCGACCTGGTCAAGGACAAGAAGCTCGAGGGGATCAGCGATCTGCGCGACGAGTCGAGCCGCGAAGGCATCCGCGCGGTGGTGGAGACCAAGCGCGACGCGGTCACCGGCGTGGTCTTGAACAACCTCTACCAGCACAGCGCGCTCTTCCAGGACAGCTTCGGCGCCACCATGCTGGCGATCGATCGCGGCCAGCCGCGTACCCTGGGACTCAAGCCGCTGCTCGAGCGCTTCATCGCCCACCGGCGCGACGTGGTCACGCGGCGGACCCGGTACGATCTACGCAAGGCGCGGGAGCGCGAGCACATCCTGCTCGGCTACAAGATCGCCCTCGACCACATCGACGAGATCATCGCCGTAATCAAGGCTTCGCCGAATCGCGAGACGGCCTCGAATCAGCTGCAGTCGCTCTACCAGCTCTCCGAGATCCAGGCGAAGGCCATCCTCGAGATGCAGCTGCAGAGGCTGACCGGGCTGGAGAAGCAGAAGATCGTCGACGAGCTCGCCGAGGTGCAGAAGCTCATCACCCAGCTCAGCGCCATCCTCGGTTCCGAGCAGCTTCTCCTCGACGTCATCAAAACGGAGCTGCGCGAGGTGCAGCGCGATTTCTCCGATCCGCGCCGCACCGAAATCGTCGGCGAAGCGAGCGACCTCTCCACCGAAGACCTCATCGCCGACGAGGACATGGTGGTCACGGTCAGCCACGCGGGCTACGTGAAGCGCAACCCGGTCTCGCTGTACCGGGCGCAGAAGCGCGGCGGTAAAGGCAAGACGGGCGCCGCGTCGGTGGAGGACGACTTCATCGAGCAGATCTTCGTCGCCTCCACGCACGCGTATCTGCTCCTCTTCACCAACAAGGGCCGCGTCTTCTGGCTCAAGGTGCACGAGCTGCCGCAGGCGGGCCGCGCGGCGCGCGGGAAGGCGATCGTCAATCTCGTCCAGCTCGCTCCCGAGGAGAAGATTGCCGCCCTTTTGACGGTGAAGGAGCTGCCCAGGAAAGGCCTGGTCGAGGCCGACGACACGGAAACGCCGGCCGAGGGCGTCGCCCCTGTTGCGCCGGCCGAGGATGCCGAGTCGGGCGGCGAAGTCGAGACGCCGCTCACTCCCGAGGAGCAGGCGCGCAAAGCGGCCGACGACGCCATCCAGATCGGCAAGGGACCGTACATCCTCTTCGTCACCCGGAACGGCCTCGTGAAGCGGACGGCGCTGCACGCCTTCTCGCGCCCGCGTCCGAGCGGCCTCAAGGCCCTTTCCATCGAGGAGAACGATTCGCTCGTCTCGGTGATGCTCGCCCGCGGCGACGAGGACGTGGTGATGGGAACGCGCACCGGAATGGCCATCCGCTTCGAGCAGAAGGAAGTGCGCTCGATGGGCCGCACGGCATACGGCGTGAAGGGGATCACGCTCGAAGAGGGAGATCAGGTGGTCGGGGCGGAGCTCTTGCGCGGCGGATCGACGATCCTCACGCTCACCGAGAACGGGTACGGCAAGCGCACCGCGCTGGAGGACTACCGGCGCACGCACAGGGGCGGCAAAGGCATCATCGACATCAAGACCAGCGACCGGAACGGAAGCGTCGTCGCCATGGTGCAGACGACCGATGCCGACGAGCTGATGATCATCACCAACAAGGGGATGATCATCCGCACGCGAGTGGCGGAGATCTCCGTGATCGGGCGCAACACGCAGGGCGTGCGGCTCATCGACCTCCGCCAGGAAGGCGAGAAGGTCGTCGGCGCAACGCGCGCCCCCGAGGAGCGCGAGGCGGACGCGGCCGCGGCGGTGCTGCAGGAGACGGAGACCCCGGGCGGAGAGGACGACGACGGATCGCCACCTTCCGGCGAGGAGACCTGACACCTACCCCGCCCCACCCCACGACACCGGGCGGCACTCGCACTCCGTTGCGGAGGCCGCGCGTTGGGTGATACGCGATCTCCATGCGGCCGCTCTGCCTCCTCGTTGTTTGCGCGCTCTTCGTTTGTGCTTGCGCGCAGAGCGCCGCGGGACGCCTCGAGCAGTCGCGCGATCTCGCGCTTGCGGGACACCACCGCACCGCGCTCCTCGAGGCGCGCGCCCTGCTCCTCTCGCTCGGAGACGAGCGCGGGGAGCCGCAGGATTCGGTCCGCCGCGGAGCGCTCAAGCTCGCCGGCGACCTCTGCGCGCTCCATCTCGACGACGCGCGCTGCGCCGCCCAGGAGTACCGCGAGCTGGTGAAGCGGTACCCGATGGCGCCCGAGTCCTTCGAGGCTCGCGAGCGCCTGGGCGATCTCGACATGCGCCTCGGCGACGTGCGCGGCGCGCTCGAAGCCTGGCGCGACCAGGTCGCGACCGCGCCCGATCACCCGGGAGCCGACGCCGCGCAGCTGAAGATCGCGCGCGCCCTGGCTGACCGGGGCGAGTATTTCGCGGCCCGCGGCGCCGCCAGCGAGCTGCAGAGCCGCTGGCCGCACTCGCCGCTCGCTCCGGCAGCGGCGCTGCTCTCCGCTTCCACCTTCCATCTCTCCGGCCGCCATGCGGAAGCCATCGCGGCGTACCGGAAGGTCGCGCAGCAGTTCGCGGGAACGCGCCAGGAGGCCGAGGCGCGGTTCGAGACGGGCAACTGCCTCGTCGAGCTGGGCGACGATGCCCACGCCGTGCAGGAGTTCACCCAGGCGCTCGGCAAGCACGATTCGCCCGAGGTGGTGCAATTCGCGATGGAGCGCGCCCAACGGCGCCTCACCATGGGCAAGGCGGTCGACCCGAAGAACGTGGCCGCCGTCTTCGATCACTTCGCCCGCAACTCCCGCGCCTCCATGCATTAGAGCCGCCGCGAGGGGTTCGTGGTAGTGCTCCCCCCGCCATGAGGTCGCAACGGTCGCAGCGCGAGCTTGCTCGCGCGAAGAATCTCTTTCCCGGCGGCGTGAACAGCCCGGTCCGCGCCTTCCGCGCCGTCGGCGGTGAACCGCTCTTCATCGCGCGGGGCGAAGGCTCGTACCTCGTCGACGTCGACGGCAACCGGCTCATCGATTACGTGCTCAGCTGGGGCCCGCTCCTCGCGGGCCACGCGCATCCCGACATCGTGAAATGCGTCTGCGACGCCGCCTCGCACGGGACGAGCTTTGGCGCTCCCACCGCGCGGGAGAGCGATCTCGGCGATCGGGTGCGCAGGCTGGTCCCGAGCATGAAGCGGATGCGCTTCGTCTCGAGCGGCACCGAAGCGACCTCCGCCGCCCTGCGCGTCGCCCGCGGGTTCACCAAGCGCGAGCGAATCGTGAAGTACGAAGGCTGCTATCACGGCGCGACGGACAGCCTGCTCGTCCGGGCCGGCAGCGGCGTCGAGACGCTGGGGCTTCCCGACTCGCCGGGAGTACCGGCGTCGCTCGCGCAGCTGACCACCGTCCTGCCCTTCAACGATCCCGACGCGACCCGCGCGTTCTTCCGCTCGCCGCAAGGGAGGGAGACGGCCTGCGCCATCGTCGAGCCGGTCGTGGGAAACATGGGCGTGCTCGTCCCCCGCCCCGGCTTCCTAGAGGTGCTGCGGGAAGAGACGCGGGCGGCGGGGACGCTCCTCATCTTCGACGAGGTGATGACCGGCTTCCGGGTGGCGCGCGGTGGGGCCCAGGAGCGCTACGGCATCGAGCCCGACCTGACCTGCCTCGGCAAGGTGATCGGCGGCGGACTTCCGGTGGGATGCTTCGGCGGCCGCGAGGACGTGATGGAGGAAGTGGCGCCGGCGGGGCCCATCTATCAGGCGGGCACGCTGTCGGGGAATCCGCTGGCGATGGCGGCGGGCTGCGTGATGCTCGATCTCGTCTCGCAGCAGGGATTCACCGAGGCGATCGAGAAGCACACGGCGGAGCTTTGCGCGAGGCTGCGGGAGAGCTGCGCGGAGGCGTCCGTTCCCGCGCGCATCAACCAGGCCGGCTCGATGTGGACGCTGTTCTTCGCGGAGAGCGACGTCTTCGACTATCCGACCGCGAAACAAGCCAATGTGAAGCGTTTCGCCGCGCTCCACCGTGAGCTGCTCGAGCGCGGCGTCTACCTGCCGCCCAGCCAGTTCGAGGCCGCGTTCCTCTCCAGCGAGCACGGCCCCGAGGTCATCGATCAGACCGCCAACGCCTTCCGCGAGGCGGTCAAGGCGAACTGACGCTCGCCAAGGACCGCTCTAGGCGCGCCACGAATAGAGCCCGAGGGCGAGTGCCGCGGCGGCGACGCTGCCCGCAATCGCGCCCCGGCGGAGGCGTGCCCAGAGCTCCATGCTGTGGCTGCGCGACTCGGCATCGAACGCGCCGTGCGCGCCGCGATCTCCGGGCAAGGGCGCGAAGACATTGTCGGGCCGATACCGCTCCACCGGCTCCCCGGTCTGCTGCGCGTCGTACCCGATCCGCCCGAGATAGCGATCGAGGAGACCGGGGATGATCCGCTGCCCGAGGATCGCTTTCACCGCGCTGCCAGAGACCCACATCTCGCGAGTGGGATGCAGGGCCGCGTGGAGCGCCGCGCGCGCGATCACTTCGGGCTGGAAGATCGGGGGGACGGGCTTCGGCTTTCGCGGGAGCCGGGTACGGACCACCGCGAACTGGGGCGTGTTCACGGCGGGAAGCTGCAGCATGCAGACCTTGATGCGGCTCTTCTCGTGGAACAGCTCGCAGCGGAGCGAGTCGGTGAAGCCGCGGATCGCGGCCTTGGAGGCGCAATAGGCGCTCTGCAGGGGAATCGACCGGTACACGAGCGCCGAGCCGATCTGGAGGATGACGCCCTCCCCTTGCTTGCGCATGTGCTCGAGCGCCGCAAGCGTGCCGTGGACCGTGCCGAGGTAATTCACCTCGACTACGCGGCGGTACTCGTCGGGGGTGGTGCGGTGGACCGGCGAGAAGACGGACACCATGGCGTCGTTCACCCAGGTGTCGATGCGGCCGAATCGCTCCACGACGGCGCGCGCCGCGTCGGACACTTTCCTGGGATCGCTCACGTCGAGCGGCAGGACGAGGGCCTCGGATCCGGACGCGGCGATCTCCCGCTCGGCCTCTTCGAGCGCCGCCCTGGTGCGCGCGATGAGGCCTACCTTCGCGCCGGCGGCGCCGAAGGCGCGCGCGATGGCGCGGCCGATGCCGCTGGACGCGCCGGTGACGACCACGACCTGATCCGAGAGCCTGCGGGGCATCGAAGTGCCTCCCGCAGGAAGGTAACTGCTGGAAGCGACGCGAGCGCGCGACCACGCGCCGCGGAAGACGAGCGCCCGGCCGGCTGCCTGCGATCAGGCAGAGAGGTCGGCGATCGCCAGCAAGAATCCGGTCGCCCAGCTCAATACGAGCATGGCCTTGGCGAACTTGGGGCGGACTGGAACGACGGGCGGCGCTCCCTGCATGGCGCGGAAGATCCCGAAGGCGCAGACGAGGAGAGCGGCGGCGAAGAGGCCGATGCTCATCCCGGTCATGGGCTTGTGCCCGAACATCCACCCGGCCGGCAGGTCGAAGAGAGCGAAGCTGGCCGCGAGATAGGCGAGGGGAGTGCCGGCGAGGAGCAGCAGATCGAAAACGATGCCGAAAAGCATCCCCAGCATCCTGAAAAGGAAGCGGAAGAGGCGAACCACCGCCTTGCGGCGGTCCTCCCGCGCCGAGAATCTCCTGGCGGCCCTCGAGGAGGCGAGCATGGACTGGGACGGCCGTAGCATGGGTGCGAGCGTACAACAGGCCGGTTGCGGCGGATAATCCCTCGCCTTCCTTCGCGTTGACCGACGGAAGTCGCCATGGTAGACGGCGCTGCCGTTTTATCCGACCCCGCAACCAGGCGAAGGCTTCCTTGCCCGAGAAGAAGGAGAGCGAAGGAGCGGGCGACGTCGCCGCATCCTACCGGAAGGCGGCCCCGTATCTCGATGCCAGCTGGCAGCTGACGGGGTCCGTCGCACTATGGGTCCTGATTGGCTACTTCCTCGATAAGTGGCTACACACGGCGCCCTGGCTGCTGGTGATCGGATCGGTCCTCGGCATGGGCCTCGGCTTCTACCTTTTCTTCAAGGCGCTCTCCTCGATCGGAAGGAACGCGAAATCGTGATGCAGGCCGCATCGGTCTTCTCCACCCGGCTCCTGCCTTACGCGGCCAGTAGCGCCGCCGCCTGCGCACTCGGGCTCACCATCTGCAATCGCGTATCGACGGCGGCGCTGTACGGCGCCGGTTTCGCTGCCTTCGCCGCGCTCGTGGCGCTTCCGCTCGTCGCCTGGGGTACCCCGCGCGGAACGAATGCACTCCTGGGCGGATTCGTCGCCGGGTTTTTCGCCCGGATGATCCTCGTAGCGGTCGGACTCCTGGCCTCGCACGCGCAGGGCCAGGCCGCCCTGCAGTACGCGTTCTCGTTCTTCGCCGTCTACGGGCTGACGCAACTCGTGGAAGTGGCCTACGTCTGGAACGCCCCGCGCGGGCGCCCGGTGGAAGCTCCATGATCCTGCTCGCGCTCATCGGGTCCCTCGCCGCCTTCCAGGCCGCCGCGCCCCCGCAGCATGGCGCGAGCACGCAGGAGGCGAGACCCGCTCCGGTTCCGGAAAGCGACAAGCCCAAGGCGGACGAGCACGGCGTCACCCTCGGCAAGGAACATGCTGCTCCGGGCGAGCACGAGAACCTCGCCCATCCGGAAGGGACAGGGCCCGGCGCCGAGCACGAGGGCGGCATCGCAGAGCACATCTTCCACCACGTTTCCGACGAGACCTGGGTGCCGCTCGGCGTCTGGATCGGCGCGCGCCACCTCGATCTGTCGATCACCAAGCACGTCATCAACATGTGGATCGCGGCGGGCATCTTGCTCATCGTGCTCGCGCTGGCGGTGCGGCGGCGCGCGCTCGTTCCCAAAGGCGGCTACAGCCTGGTGGAGCTGTTCGTGATGTTCATCCGCGACGAGATCGCGGTGAAGAACATCGGGCATCACGCCGCTCTCTACACGCCCTATCTTTGCTCGGCGTTCTTCTTCATCCTCTTCATGAACCTGTGCGGGCTCTTGCCCATCCCGGCGATGGGAGGGTTCCCCGGGATCTCGACCGCGACGGGAAACCTCGGCATCACCATGGTGCTGGCGCTCTTCACCTTCGTGATCACGCAGGTGGCGGGCATGCGCGCGCAGGGCGCGGTGGGCTACTGGTTGCACCTCGTTCCGAGCGGCGTCCCCATGTGGCTGTGGCCGATCATGATCCCGGTGGAGCTGCTCGGCCTCTTCACCAAGCCCTTTGCGCTGACGGTGCGCCTCTTCGCCAACATGGTGGCAGGCCACATCGTCATCTTCTTCCTCATCGCCCTCACCGTCCTCATCTCTCCGCTGGTTGCCCCGGTTTCGGTTGCCTTCGCGCTCGGGATCTTCATGCTCGAGCTCTTCGTCGGGCTGGTGCAGGCCTACGTGTTCACCATGCTCTCAGCGGTGTTCATCGGGATGACCCAGCACGCCCATTAGTTCAGCAAGACGCGGGCTGGGCCATGGCGGCCTCGGGTCCATACCCCGCGACAATCGGCCTCTCCCGGCCGCCCGGGTGGCGAGGCAAAGAAAGGGTCGGAGGCGAAAATCGATGAACCAATTCTCGCTAGGCTATCTGGCGGCAGGTCTGGGCGTAGGACTCGCCCTGCTCGGTGCCGGATATGGCATCGGCAAGGTCGGCGCGGCGGCGATGGAGGGCACTGCGCGGCAGCCTTCCGCCACGGGTGACATCCGTACTTCGATGATCATCGCGGCAGCGCTCATCGAAGGCGTCTGCCTCTTCGCCGAGGTCGTCTGCATCATCCTCGCAACCAAGGCTTGACCTGGTAGGTAAAGGACCGGGAAGCGGCCACGCTTTCCGGTCCGACAGGCGGAGGTTCCATGTTGCTCGCAGCCGGCCTCACCGACATCAACGTCGCGCTCGTCGTCTGGACGCTCGTCACCTTCGGGCTGCTCCTCATCGTCTTGAAACGGTTCGCCTGGCACCCGATCCTGGAGACGATCGAGAATCGGGAGAAGACCATCGCCGAGGCGATCGAGAGCGCGAAGCGCGAGCGGGCGGAGGCGGAGAAGGCCGCCGCGGATATGCGGGCTTCCTTGGAGAAGGCGCGCACCGAGGCTGCCGAGCTCATCCGGCGCAACCAGGCCGAGGTGGCCGCGGCGAAGAACGAGCTGATGGCCACGGCGCGCAAGGAGAGCGAGTCGCTCCTCGCCCAGGCACGGGCCAGCATCGAGGAAGAGCGGCGGGCCGCGGTCGCCGACCTGCGGGCGCAGGTGGTGGACATCGCCATCGAGGCGGCGGGACGGCTGCTCCAGACGCAGATGGACGAGAAGAAGCAGAGGCAGCTGGTGGAGGAGTACCTCGCGCGGCTGCCCAAGGAGCGGAGGGCATAGCTAAGTAGGTACGTCAACGACAACGTCCACGTCGCTGAGGTGACTTCGAGGGTGCCTGCCTCAGCCCTTGATCTGCTCCGCAAGGTAGGCCGACTCGCCCAGCGACTCGACGAGGCGCTGCTGCTCTTCCAGCCAGTCGACGTGGTCTTCCTCGTCCGCGAGCATCTTTTCGAGGAGCGCGCGGGTCCCGTTGTCGCCCTTGGCGCGGCAGGCCTCGATGCCTTCGTTGAGCCTCTTCACCGCCTCGTACTCGACCTCCACGTCGAGCTTGAACTGCTCCGGGACGGTCTCGCCGACGTTGATCTTCCCGAGGCGCTGCAGGTTGGGCATCCCGTCGAGATAGAGGATGCGCTCGATCAATTCGTCCGCGTGCTTCATCTCCTCCAGGGACTCCTCGCGGATCTTCTTCCACAGCCGCTCGTACCCCCAGTTCTCGCAGAGCCGGGCGTGCAACCAGTACTGGTTGACCGCGGTGAGCTCCGCGCTGAGGACGTCGTTGAGCAACGCGATGACCTGCGTATCGCCCTTCACCAGGACCTCGCTCGGATGACGGCTGCTACAGGGCCGCGGAGGCTAGCGCGGGAGGGGTAGCGTGGCAATCGCGCACCCGCGGGCAGCTCGCGCAGGACCCTTCGAGACGCTCCTCGATGGCCTCGTGGCACATGCCGCAATCCGTGCCGGCGCCAGAGCAGCGCTCGCCGACGGCGGCGAGGGTGCTCGCGCCCGAACGCACCGCGGCGTCGATCTCGCGCTCGCTCACGGCTTTGCAGATGCAGAGGATCATCGTCGGCTCGTTGAGATTGAGACTGATTCTCAACATCAACAAGATAGCACGGCCCGGCAGGCGGTTCAAGCCCCCATGACTTGCCCGTGACAGGCCGGGCGCACGTTCGGCCGCAATGCGCGCCCTCCTCGTCCATCCGCCTACTCCGCCGACTTACTGGGGTTTCCAGCACAGCCTTCCCATCGCCGGAAAAGCGGCCTCGCTCCCGCCCCTGGGGCTGATCAGCCTCGCTGCCCTCCTGCCGCGGGAGTGGGAGATCCGGGTGGTGGATGAGAACGTCGACCCGCTCACCGACGACGCGCTGCGATGGGCGGACGCCGTGCTCGTCACGGGGATGCTCATCCACGCGAGCGGCATCCGCCGCGTCCTCACGCGGGCGCGGGCGCTCAACAAGCGTACCGTGGTGGGCGGCCCCGCGGTGAACACCGATCCCGGCGCCTTTCCGGAGGCCCAGCACGTCTTCCGCGGCGAGGCCGAAGGGAGGCTCGACCGCCTGGTCCGCGCGCTCGAGGCGAGCGACGAACCCGCTCCGCAGCTGCTCTCGCCCGAGGGCGACGAGCGCCCGTCGATGGAGATCGTGCCCGCGCCGCGCTTCGAGCTCATCGACCACCGCCGATACGCCTCGATGAGCGTGCAGTACTCGCGCGGCTGTCCCTTCCAGTGCGAGTTCTGCGACATCATCGAGGTGTTCGGGCGCAAGCCGCGGACCAAGACGCCGGCCCAGGTACTGGCCGAGCTCGATCACCTGAAAGCGACCGGATACCGGGGAAGCGTCTTCTTCGTCGACGACAACTTCATCGGAAACCGCGTCGCCGTGGCGCAACTCCTCCCCCACGTTCGTGAATGGCAGGAGAAGAACGGGTTCCCCTTCGAGTTCTACACCGAGGCGAGCGTCGACCTCGCCTCGAAGCCCGAGCTCGTCGATTCGATGGTGAAGACCGGCTTCTCCTCAGTCTTCCTCGGCATCGAGACGCCTTCCGCGGAGTCGCTCAAGGAGACGCACAAGCTACAGAACCTCCGACAGCCTTCCGACGAGGCGGTGCGCCTCATCACGGCGGCGGGCCTCGAGGTCTATGCCGGCTTCATCGTCGGCTTCGACAGCGACGGACCGGAAATCTTCGAGCTGCAGCGGCGCTTCATCTCCTCGCTCCCGGTGCCGGTCGCCATGATCGGCATCCTGACCGCCCTCCCCGGAACGCAGCTCACCCGGCGGCTTGCGAAGGAGGGACGGCTTCGCATCGTCTCGACGAACGGCGACCAGTTCGATCGCCCCAACTTCGAGCCCGCGATGGACGAGCGGACGCTGCTCGAAGGCTACGGCGAGCTGCTCTCTCAGCTCTACGATCCGAAGGCGTACTACGACCGCTGCGTGCTCCTCGTGACGACGGTCGGCAAGCCCAAGGCGGCGACGCACTGGCGCCCGGGCGGCTTCCGCGTTCTCGCCCGCAGCATCTGGACCCTGGGCATCCTCTCGCCGCGGCGTCGCGAATTCTGGCGGCTCCTGGGGACGACGCTCAAGCGCGCGCCCCACGCCATCTCTCGAGCGATCGAGCTCGCCATCCAAGGCGAGCACCTCATCCGCTACACGCGGGAGGACGTGCTGCCGCGGCTTGCGCGGGCGCTGGAATCGATGCCGCAGACGCCGGGACCTGCGCAAAAGCCGAAGGCGAGGCGCGATCGCCCCGTGGCTGCAGAAGCCTAGCCCGACTCGCGCGCGTCCCCGAGCGGCGCTCGCTGGACAGCCTGGCGCGCGCAGACCGCGCGCCTGCGGCTAGCCTTTGTACAACGCCTCGTACCGCTCCGCCGCGCGGTCCCAGGAGTGGTCGCGCGCCATGGCGCGGTCCATGGTTGCGCGCCAGGCTGGCTTGTCGTTCCAGAGCAAGAGTGCGCGGTCGATGGCGTCGAGGAGCGCTGCCGGTTCCTCCACTTCGAATCGGAAGCCCCAGCCGTCCTGTCCCGGCTTCTGCCCCTTGGGCGCGGCGTCCTTGATCGAGTCGGCCAGGCCGCCGACGGCGTGCACGAGCGGCAGTGTGCCGTAGCGCAACGAATAGAGCTGGTTCAAGCCGCACGGCTCGAACCGGCTCGGCATGAGGAAGACATCGGCCCCCCCTTCGATGCGGTGGGCGAGCCCGTCGTCGAACTTGATTTGCGCGGAGATGCGCTGCGGGTGCTTGGCCGCGGCCGCGCGGAAATCCTCTTCGAGCGCGGCGTCGCCGGTCCCCAGCATGACGAACTGGACGTTCCGGGCCGTCATCTGCGGAAGCGCCCGGGCGATGAGATCGTAGCCCTTCTGGTGCGCGAGGCGCCCGATGGCCGCCGTCAAGAGCGCGTTCGGGTCCACCGCCAGGCCCAGCTCCCTCTGTAGCGCAGCCTTGTCTGCCGCCTTCCCGCTCGGATCCGACCGCGAGTACTTCTGGGGAAGCTGGGGATCGTTCTCGGGGCTCCAGCGCGAGTAATCGACGCCGTTCATGATCCCGACCAGGTCCTGCCGCCGGTGTTGCAAGAGGCCCTCGAGGCCGGCGCCGGTCTCCGGGCTCTCCACGATCTCCTTGGCGTAGGTCGGGCTCACGGTGGTGAGCTTGTCG
This sequence comes from Deltaproteobacteria bacterium, assembly GCA_005879805.1. Taxonomy (GTDB): domain Bacteria; phylum Myxococcota; class Myxococcia; order Myxococcales; family 40CM-4-68-19; genus VBKO01. The sequence continues at coordinate 12,923 of VBKL01000109.1, forward strand.
GCGAAGACCAGCCCCGCCTTCATCAGATTGAGGTTCCCGTAGAACTCCAGCGCGTCCTGGTGGAAGAGA
>VBKL01000051.1 GCA_005879805.1 Deltaproteobacteria bacterium
CTGGCCCTGCTTCCAGTTGGCCGGCGTCGCCACCTTGTGCTTGGCGGTGAGCTGGATCGAGTCGATGACCCGAAGGACCTCGTCGAAGTTCCGGCCGGTCGTCATCGGGTAATAGAGGACCAGCTTGATCTTCTTGTCGGGCCCGACGACGAAGACGGTGCGGACGGTGGCGTTGTCCGCCGGCGTCCTCGTCTTGGCGTCGCCCGAGACCGACGCGGGAAGCATGTCGTAGAGCTTCGCGACCTTGAAGTCGGAGTCGCCGATCATCGGGTAGTTGGGGGCCGTCCCCTGCGTCTCCTCGATGTCCTTCGCCCAGCGCTTGTGATCGTCCACCGAGTCGACGCTCAGGCCGATGATCTTGACGCCGCGCTTGTCGAACTCGGGCTTGATCCGCGCCATGTAGCCGAGCTCGGTGGTGCAGACGGGCGTGAAGTCCTTGGGATGGGAGAAGAGCACCGCGAACGAGTTGCCGATCCACTGGTGGAAGTCGATCGGCCCCTCGGTGGTCTGGGCGGTGAAATTGGGCGCCTCGTCCCCGATTCGCAGACCCATGGCAGAACCCCCTTTCAGTTGGGACGGATACCCTAATGCGATCCGTCGCTCGCGCCAAGGCGATCGGACTGATTCGCGCAAGAAACTGTGACCTCTCGCCCCGTCTGATATCTGATCCTCGTGGCACGGCCGCGCTGTCCGGGACCGGTTGCGTTCGTCTTCTCGGGGGGCTCGAGTCTCGGCGCGTTGCAGGTCGGGATGCTCCGCGCGGTCCTGGACGCGGGGATCGAACCAGATTTCCTGGTCGGCACCTCGGCCGGCGCGCTCAATGCCGCCTTCCTCGGGAAGGGCTTCAGCGCGGAAAGCGTCCAGGACCTCGCGGGCATCTGGAGCGAGCTGCGCACAAACGACGTCTTCCCCGGTTTCGGATGGTTGAGCTCCTTGCGGGCGCTCGCCGGGTCGGGGGTCCTCGCCTCGCCGTCCGGCCTGGCCCGGATCATCGAGCGGCACCTGCCCGCGACGCACGCGGAGCTGGCGATACCAACCGCGGTGATCGCCTCGGATCTAGCGACGGGCAGCGCCGTCGCTTTCCGCCAGGGAGATCTGCGCCGGCACGTGCTGGCGAGCGCGGCCATACCGGGCGTGTTTCCGCCGGTAGCGGTGGACGGCCGCACCTTCATCGACGGCGGCGTGTCCTCCCACGTGCCGCTCCTGCCCGCGCGCGACCTCGGCGCGAAAACCATGGTGGTGCTCGACACCGGCTTCCCTTGAATGCTGCCCGATCCCCCGCGGCGCGGGCTGGCTGGGATGCTCTACATCTTGACCTTGATGCTCCGGCACCAGGCGGTAGGCGTCTTGCCGCTCTTGCTCGGCTACAAGCACACCGTTCTCTATCTCCCGACGCCCTGCCCGCTCCCCATCGCTCCGCACGATTTCAGCCAGGGAGCGAAGCTCGTCGAATCGGGATACGCGACCGCGAAAGCGTTCCTGGAAGAGCTGCGACTGGAAGGGCCCGGAATCTATGGGCATCCACACTTCCACAGCGCTACCAACGTTCCGGCAAGCGCTATCGCGGTAGACGAAGCGACGGCGGTCGACGCGCTCGCCGCGGGGCTGGCCCCGCTCGCGAGGTAGTGCCGATTCAACGATGATCAGTGATCGACGACTTCGAGCAGCTGCACCCTGCCCGGCGCGGCCGCCGGCGCGTGGCCGTGCGCGCGCAAGCTGAGCCCGAGAGCGACGAGGTAGAGGACGCCGGCGGAGACGAGCGAAGTGCGCACGGCGGTCATCGGCGCGCTGCTGTGGAAGAGTGAAGCGAACACCGCCACGCCGAGAGCGGTGCCCACCTGGCGGCTCGCGTTGAGGACGCCCGCACCGATCCCCGAGAGGGCGGGCGGAACGCTCGCGAGGATGGCCGCATTCATCGAGGGCGCGACGAGGCCCGCTCCGGTGCCGATGAGCACGAGAGGCAACGCGAGCAAGGCGAACGACGTCTCCTGCGCCAGCGAAGCGAAGAGCAACGCGCCGGCCGCCAGCAGCGAAAGGCCGACGAGGATGGGCATCCGCGTGCCGTAGCGACCCGCGAATCGGCCGGCCACGACGCTGGTGAGGCCGAAGGAGATGGTGACGGCGGCCATGTGCAGGCCGGCCCGGATCGGCGAGTCGCCGCGCAGGCTCTGGAAGTAGATGGAGAACACGAGGACGCTGCCGAAGAACCCGCCCGCGTAGAGCAGCGCCGCGGAAGCCGTGGCCGAGAAGGTGCGATTCGCGAACAACTGGAGCGGAAGGATCGGGTTCGGGCTGCGCCGCTCGAGCTCGAGGAAGGCCAGCAATGCGCCCGCCGAGGCGACCAGCGCCAGCAGGATCCGGGGCGAGGACCAGCCGAACGCCGATCGTTCGATGAGCGCCCAGGTGAGGAGCGCGAGCGCGAACGCGCCGGCGATCTGCGCGGGAAGATCGAACCCGCGCCGCGCGCCCGCGGGCGAGGGCCGGACGAACCGCACCACCATCGGGACCGCGACGATTCCGACCGGAAGGTTGAGGAGGAAGATGCTGCGCCAGCCCAGGGAGGCGACCAGGGCGCCGCCGAAGAGCGGGCCGCAGGCTCCGGCGATGGCCGTGAGGGCGCTCCAGATTCCGATCGCGTGCGCCCGCTCCTTCGCGTGCGGATACGCCTCGCGGAGGATGGCGAGCGAGGAAGGCATGAACATCGCGGCACCCGCGCCCTGAACGATGCGGGCGAAGACCAACGTGTCGAGGCCCGGAGCGAAGCCGCAAGCCGCGGAGGCGACCGTGAACACCACCAGGCCGGAGAGGAAGAGTCGCTTCGCGCCCAGGCGATCGCCCAGGCCGCCCGAGAGCAAGAGCAGGCTCGCGAAGGTCAAGGTGTAGCCGTCGATGACCCAGGAAAGCCCGAGCACGTCGGTATTCAGACCGGCCTGGATGCTCGGCACCGCGACGTTCACCGCGGTCATGTCGAGCAGGGCCATGCTGAGGCCGAAGCTCGTCGCCAAGAGGGTCCATCGGGCCCGCTTGCGCGCGTCGACAGCGACGGTTCGTTCTTCCAGGCTGCGTAGTGCCACGGCTGCCGTCAGCATGGGGACCTCCTCGAGCAACCTTGCAAGGATGCCTGGGCCGCCCGGCCCGATGCCCGGCAACTTCGCCTTCGATCCATGCAATAGTGCATGGCGATGGCAGACTGGAGCGATCTCCGCTACTTCCTCGAGCTGAGCCGCTCCGGCACCCTTGCCGCCGCCGCGCGGAAGCTGCGCGTCGACTACACGACCGTCGGACGCAGGCTCGCCGCGCTCGAGGAGGACCTCGGCGCGAAGCTCTTCGAGCGCACGCCGGAGGGCCTGATCTTGACCGAGGCGGGCGAGAGCATCCGCGCCGCCGCGGAGGAGATGGAGGAGGCGGCGCTCCTCATCGAGCAGCGGGCGCTGGGGGCGGATCGAAAGCTCGCAGGCGTCGTGCGCGTCGCCACCACCGAGATGCTCGGACAGGCCGTGGTCCTGCCGGCCGTGCGGGCCCTGCACGAGATCCACCCGCAGATCCGTGTGGATCTGGCGACCGGCGCGCCCCGCCTGGACCTCGCGCGGAGGGAGGCGGACGTGGCCCTCCGCTACGTGCGACCGGAAAGCGGCGATCTGATCTCGCGGCGCGTGGCCCGAATCGCCGAGGCGGCCTATGCGTCGAAAGGTTATCTCGCCTCGCATCCGCGCCCGGCCCAGGGCGACGGCCTCGCCGGCCACGACGTGGTGATGCTCGAATCGAGGGCGTTCCGCGGGACCCGGGTCGCGGGCGAGGAACCGGCCAACGCCCGGATCGTGCTCCGCGCCGGCAATTCGCTCGCGCTCCACCGGGCGGTTGCGCTCGGCATCGGCATTGGCGGCCTTCCCTGCTACATCGGCGATGCCGACCGGGACCTTCGGCGGGTATTCCCCGACGCGCCGGTCGAGATCGATGACCTGTGGCTCGTGGTCCATGCCGACCTTACGCGGACGAGCCGCGTGCGGGCCGTCATCGACGCCCTCGAGGCGAGGCTGGAAGCGGTCGCGAAGGACTTGATCGGCGACCGCTCTGCGGCCCGGGCTTGAGGCACCGGGCGAATCCGACCTCGCGACCGCGGCATCCCATGACGGAGAGGTGGGCACCATGCCGACGCTGAGCTTCCGGCAACTTGCATTCGGAGTCCTGGTCGGAGTCTTCTTCGCCATCCTGCAGGGCGATCTGCCAGTACCCACGCTGGCGAGATTCGGCATCGCCTGCAGCGCGCCTGTGGCGCACGGCGGCTAGATCCGTGCGGCCTCTGGTCGCCATCGCGCTCGCGCTCTCGACTCTTGGTGGGCCCGCTCGCGCGTTGGGGCCTGTACCTCCTACCCTCCGGGCGATTCCCATCGACCTCCACGCCTTCAAGGTCCTGGAGCGCGACTCGGGTCCACGGAACTACTACCGCACGATGTCCGAGGTGGAGGAGCAGGAGTTCATTCGCGGGGTCTACAGCCCTTCGCTCCAGACGGTAACGCTCTTCGCGCCGGTGCCCGACGAATTGCGCCGGGGCGCACGTTCCCTCCGGTTCCGCTGGCGCGCGCTGGTGCTGCCGCGCGGAGGGAACGAATGCAAATCCGGCCGCGGCGACGGCGCGGCCAACGTCTACATCACCTGGAAGCGCGGCCTTCGCTGGTACTCGGTGAAGCTCGTCTGGAGCACCGACGCTCCGGCCGGCGCCACCTGCAACGGCACCCGCAACGCGTTCGTCGCGAGCGACAGCGTCATCGTCCGGAGCGGCGGGCCGACCGGCGTCTGGGAAGAGGTGGAGGTCGACCCCGACACCCTCTACCGCGTCCACTTCGAGGGCGGCCGCGCCGACGCCGAAGTCCCGGAGCTCCAGGGAATCGGGATCCTCACCGACGGCGATCAAACGCACAACGTCAGCGCCGCGGACTATGCGGGATTCGTATTTTACAAAGATCGGCAACGCACAGCTTCCCTCCGGTGAATCGGCTGACTGAACGGCCGCGTTGACAAAGACGCCGCTCCGGTGCCAATGATTCCAGCGCGGGGGGAATCAACAACATCTCGATTCATACAATTTTGTAGGGGGGGATTCACGATGCGCCATATCAAGGCGAGCACGCGCCTTTCGAGGCGCGATCTGTGGAGGTTTGGAATCGGTATTGCCGGAGCCGCCGCCCTTGGCAAGGTGGTCGGACCACGCCCGGCGTGGGCGGACGGACCGCCGCCGACCCCCATCCGCTTCACGCCTTTCACGCGCGAGCTGCCGATGCCCGCGACCCACCAGCCGGTCGCGCCGTTCGCCACCAATTGCAAGTTCACGACGAAGGCGATTCCCAGGTTCTACGTCGTGCACATGAAGAAGGGGATCGCAGAGATCATCCCCGGGGTGGAGACTGAGATCTGGGGATACAACGGCCAGTATCCCGGCCCGAGCTTCCACAGCACGTTTGGCACCCCCGACGTCGTTCGCCAGATCAACGACCTCGACGTCGAGACCTCCATCCACCTGCACAGCGGCCACAATCCGAGCGCCTCGGATGGCCTTCCCTTCCAGGACCTCCTCATTCCTCCGGGCGGCTTCCGCGATTACTGCTATCCGAACCAGCCGGTCGGCTTCAGCACCGGCGAGCCGGACCCGAACGACAATGCTACGACCGGCTGGTATCACGACCACGCTACCGACATTACCGGTCCCAATGTCTATCACGGCCTGGCCGGCTTCTTCTTGTTTACCGACGATCTGGAGCAACGGCTGCTCGCCTCGAACACGCTTCCTGCCGCGCCCTTCGACGTACCGCTCGTGCTGCAGGACCGGCGATTCAACGCCGATGGCTCGCTCTTCTACAATCCCTTCGAGCACGACGGCTTCCTCGGCGACGTCTTCGCGGCCAACGGAAAGGCGCAACCGTTCTTCCGCGTGCAGCGGAGGAAGTACCGGTTCCGCATCCTCAACGGCGCCAACGCCCGGATGTGGTTCCTCCGGCTCTCGAACGACACGCCGTTCCTGCGACTCGGCACCGACGGCTGGCTGCTGCCGGCCGCCATCGCACAGAACCGCATCTTCCTCGGAATGGCGGAGCGGGCCGATGTGGTGATCGACTTCCGCAACGCTCCCGACACGGTCTTCCTGGAGAACATCCTCGTGCAGGATTCCGGGCGCGGACCTGGAGGAGATCTGCAGAATCCCGACACGGTGGTTCCCGGAACACCGCTCGTGAAGTTCATCGTCCAGGGAGCGCCGGTGGCGAACGACGCGACCGTCACGGTGGGCACCCTGCTCCGTCCCAACACGCCGATCGCGGCCAACGAGATCGTCGCCACCCGGCAGTTCGAGTTCGTCCGCAGCGAGGGCGCCTGGCAGGTGAACGGGCTCTTCTTCGACGAGAACCGCGTGGATGCCAGGGTCCGGCAAGGGACGGCGGAACGTTGGATCCTGAAGAACGGCGGCGGCGGGTGGTGGCATCCGATCCACCTCCATCTCGAGGCCCATCAAGTCCAGCGCTTCAACGGTGCGCCGCCGGCACCGCAAAACGCCTTCAAGAAGGACACCACGCTGCTCGGTCCCGGCGACGAGGCGGAAGTGTTCATGCGCTTCCGCGATTTCCCGACCCGCTTCGTGGCGCACTGCCACAACATCGAGCACGAAGACATGCGGATGATGTTCCGCTGGGACGTGGTGTGACGCCATGAGCCGCTCTCGACGTCTATTCCTCGCCGGCGCGGCCACCGCGCTGGCCTGCCAGAAGGGGAAAGCGGATCCCGCGGAAACCGCAGCCGCGTTCGCCGAGGCGGTGGTCGCCGGGTCGCGCCGCCGCTTCCCCAACCCGCTCCTCACCACGCACTACGGCCGCCGGGTCCGCCTCTACGACGACTTCGTCCGCGGCCGATTCGTGCTGCTCAATTTCGCCTACACGCGCTGCGAGGGGAAGTGTCCGCGCGGGCTGAGCACGCTTCTCGCGATGCGCAAGCTGCTCGCCCCGCGGATGGGCTGTGAGCCGGATCTGGTCACCCTGACGCTCGATCCCGAGCACGACGCGCCCGAGGTGCTCGGCAAGTATGTCGCTTCTCGCGGGGCGCCCGCCGGCTGGACGTGCCTCACCGGCGCGCGCAGCGATCTGGAAGCGGTCCGCCGCTTCCTCGGCTTCACCGATCCCGATCCCCGGGTCGATGCCGACCGCACGCAGCACGGATCGCTCGTGGCGATGGGCGATGACGTGCGCGGGCGGTGGCAGGTCGCGTCCGCGCAGGCCGGGGCGGAGCCGCTCGCGCAGCTGGCGTTGCGAACCGCCGGGATGGGCGTGTCGCTTTCCGGAACGGCCCCGAGCGCGTGCCGGGCGCGCGGCGCCTGAACCGGGAGGCGTACGGGCGCATTCGCGGTAGCATCCGCGGATGCGCCCAGACACGACAGACGCCGCCCCGCTCCTCGAGAACCTCGGAGCAACTCCCGCAGGCCACGGCAGCGGCGAGGTGCTGGAGTCGATCGACCCCAGCACGGGCGCGTCGCTGGGGCGAATCCGCGCCGCCACGCGCGCCGAGTACGACAACCGCGTCGATGCGGCGCTGAACCGATTCATCGAATGGCGCTCGAGGCCCGCCCCGAAGCGCGGAGAGCTCGTGCGCCGGCTCGGGGAGCTCCTCCGCGAGCACAAGGAATCGCTCGGCGAGCTGGTGTCCCTCGAGACCGGGAAGATCCGCTCCGAGGGGCTCGGCGAAGTGCAGGAGATGATCGACATCTGCGATTTCGCCGTGGGGCTCTCCCGGCAATTGCACGGCCTCACCATCGCCTCCGAGCGGCCCAGCCACCGGCTCCTGGAGCAGTGGCACCCGCTCGGCGCCGTCGGCATCGTGACGGCCTTCAACTTCCCGGTGGCGGTCTGGGCCTGGAACGCGGCGCTCGCCGCGGTCTGCGGAGACGTCTGCGTGTGGAAGCCGTCGCCGCTCACCCCGCTCTGCAGCGTCGCGGTGCAGGCGCTCTGCGACCGGGTGGCGAAGGAGCACGGCGCGGAGGGCGTCTTCTCCGTCGTGCCTGGAGGCGCGGAGGCGGGAAGCTGGGTGGCGGACGATCCGCGGCTGCCGCTCGTCTCCTTCACCGGATCGATCGCCGTCGGCCGCCGCGTCGCGACCCGCATCGCCGCGCGGCTGGGGCGGAGCATCCTCGAGCTGGGCGGAAACAACGGCATCATCGTGCTCGAAGGAGCCGATCTGGATCTGGCGGTACGGGCGATTACCTTTGGTTCTGTCGGCACCGCGGGACAGCGCTGCACCAGCACGCGGCGGCTCTTCGTGCAGCGCGGCATCTCGGGTGAACTCTTCGAGCGCCTCGCCGCCGCGTTCCGCAGCGTCCGGATCGGCAACCCGCGCGAGAAAGGCGTCCTGATGGGTCCGCTCATCACCCGTGGCGCGGTCGAGAAGTTTCGCGCCGCGGTCGCCGCCGCACGCGAGCAAGGCGGCGAAGTCCGCTACGGCGGGCGCGTCCTCGAGGACCGCCCGGGCAACTTCGTCGAGCCGACGCTCATCGCGGCGCGCCGGCACGACGACTTTCCCATCGCCTGGGAGGAGACGTTCGCGCCCATCCTCTACGTCTTCGAGGTCGCCGATCTCGACGAGGCGCTGCGCGCGCACAACGCCGTGCCGCAGGGGCTCTCGAGCGCGATCTTCACCGACAGCTTGCGCGCGGCGGAGCGTTTCCTCTCCGCGGCGGGATCGGACTGCGGCATCGCCAACGTCAACGCGGGAACGAGCGGAGCGGAGATCGGCGGCGCCTTCGGCGGAGAAAAAGACACGGGCGGCGGGCGCGAGTCGGGATCCGACGCGTGGAAGGCGTACATGCGGCGCCAGACCTCGACGGTGAACTACGGGCGCGATCTGCCGCTCGCGCAGGGCGTGGAGTTCACCTGAACCATGCGAAGGCGGTGAGGGCGATGATGCGCATCGATCCGAAGACCACGGCAGTGGTGTCCATCGACATGCACCGCGGGCATCTCGACCCGAGCGTCGCGACGCTGCCGCTTCCGGCGGAGAGCTGTCGTCGCGTGATCCGCGCGGCGCGCGAGCTTTTCGAGGCGCTGCGCTCTCGCGGGGTCCCGGTCGTCCACGTCGTAACCTCGTACCGCGACCCAGCGGAATCGCTCTCCAATCCCTTCTGGAAGGCGATCGCGGAGGACCCGGCCATGAAGCGGAGCGCCGCTTCGCGGCACAACATGGCGGGGAGCCCGGGCACCCAGGTCATCCCGGAGCTTCTCGATTCGCGCGACGTGATCGTCGATCGCAAGAAGCGATACGACTGCTTCCAGGGGACCGACCTCGATTTCGTCCTCCAGCGCAAGCTAGGCGCGCGCACCCTCGTCTTGACCGGGGTGAACACCAACTCCTGCGTGCTCTGCACGGCGTTCGAGGCGAACGCGCGAGACTACGGAGTCGTCGTCGCCGCGGATTGCGTGGACACGATGGACGGGCCCGAGATGCACGAGTACGCGCTCCGCAACATGGCGATCACGGTCGCGTGGGTGCTGCCCAACGACGAGCTGCTACGCTCGCTTGCGCCGCGCGAAGAGGTAGGCGGGAAGCGCGGTGAGCAGCAGCGCGATCCCTAGCAAGGAGTCGCGCGGGTCGGAGATGAGGGTGCTCACGAGGAGCAGCGCGGCGAAGACGATGAAGAGCGCGGGTACCAGCGGATATCCGGGCACCGAGTAGGGCCGCTCGAGGCTCGCGTCGCGGCGCAGGACGAAAACCGCGACGCCGCCCAACGCGTAGAAGAGCCACGAGGCGAAGAGCACGCTGGCAATCAATTGATCGAACCGTCCGGTGAGCACGAAGACCATCGAGACCGCTGCCTGGATCAGAAGTGCCATCGCGGGTGTGCCGAAACGAGGATGGACCTGCGCGGCGGGGCGCCAGAACACGCCGGCGTGCCCCATGGCGTACAGAACGCGCGCGCCGCCGAGCACGTTGCCGTTGAGGCCGCCGATCGTCGCAAGCGCGACCATTCCCGCGGCGAGGTCCGCGCCGCGCGCGCCGAGCAGCGCCCGCGCGGTATCGGCCGCCACCAGCTCGGAGCGAGCCACGACGGACGACCCGAGAACGAAGAGATAGGCGGCGTTCAAGGCCAGGTAGATGGCGGCGACGATGCCGACCGACGCGAGCGCGGCGAGCGGCAGGTTGCGAGCAGGCCGCTTCACCTCGCCGCCCATGTAGCTGATGGTGATCCAGCCGTCGAAGGCGAAGAGGGGACCGAGGAGCGCGGCCCCCATGGCGGCGAGACCGCCCGGCGGGGCGCCCGAAGGCGTCGAGAGGTGCGACCACGATCCGCCGCGGCCGCCTCCGAACGCGAGCACGATGAGGCCCGCGATCACCGCCATCTTGGCGAAGGTCATCAAGTTCTGCGTGACGACGCCCTCGCGGACGCCGAGCACGTTGACGAGGGTGAGCGCGCCGATCGCGCAGATGGCGAGCCCTTCCGCGCCTCGCGGCGAGAGCGGGACGAAATGACCGAAGTAGCTCGCGAAGGCGACGGCCACGGCGGCGATGGAGGCGGTCTGGATGACGACGAAGAGCGCCCACCCGTAGAAGAACCCCCAGAAGGGGCCGAAGGCGCGATCGAGGTAGACCGAGAGGCCGCCCGCTTCCGGCAGCGCGGCGCTCAATTCCGCGATGGTGAGCGCGCCGGCGAGCGAGAAGAGGGCCGCGACGGCCCAGGCGCCGAGTTGCCCGAGCGGATGGGGGAAGACGCGCGCGACGTCACTGGCCGTCAGGAAGACTGCCGAGCCGATCATCACCCCGACGTTCACCATGGTGGCGTCGAGGAGCCCGAGCGCCCGGCGCAGCTCCGTCATTCAGCCCGCGAGTCGGGTCAGGAGCCGGTGGAAGTGATGGACTCCTGCCTCGCGCGCGGGCGAGTAGCGGCCGCGGTCGTAGAGCCGCGACCGGACGCCGCGCTGCACCTGCTCCACGATCTCCTCGTCCTCGTGCTCGACGCGATCGAGGTCGCCGCCGGCGCCGCGGCCTCGTTTGGCGGGATCGAGCACCAGCGCGCGGTAGACGATGCGAGTGCGATCGACGGCGAGCGGGACGACGACGTTGATCGACAGTCCCCAGGGATAGAAGTTCAGCATCGTGTTGGGGAAGAGGAAGAAGTAACAGGCGGCTAGCGAGCTTCCCTCGAAGGCATCCGCGGCGGCGGCGGCCTCTGCGACCTGCAAGCTCGACCAGCCGAACAGCTCGGTGCGATAGGTGCCGTAATCGATCGTCTTCGCAAGCGCGGCGTGGACGTACGGGACGTGGAACCCCTCGAGGTAGTTGTCGCAGTAGAGCGCCCAGCTCGCGGCGACCTGGTAGGTCCGCGAGCCCGACGCATCCGGCACGAGCTTCTCCAGCGGGAGGAAGGCCATCTGCTTGCGGACGGGTGCGATCCACTCCTCGAAGGAAACGGCGGGCTCGAGCGCGGCGAAGACGAGGGGACCGAGCTGGCCCAGCTGGACGCGAGGGAGATCGTCGGCGCGCGAGGGGAAATCGCGCACGCCTTCGAACTCCGGCATGGAGAGGAAGCGTCCGTCGAGAGCGAAGCGTCGTCCGTGGTAACGGCACCGCAGGTGCGCAGCGCAGGTTTCCGCCTTGGTGCAAAGCAGATTTCCCCGGTGCGTGCAGACGTTCGAGAGGGCCCGGAGCGTGCCGCTCTCGTCGCGCGCGAGGAGCAGAGGCTCGTCGACGCAGTCCCCGAGAAAGGAGAAAGGGAGGAGCGACCCGGGCTGCCCGGCCTGCTCGGCGTCGAGCACCAGCTGCCAGCTTCTTGCGAAGACGCGCTCGCGGACCTGCTCGAAGACGGCGGGGTCCCGGTAGAAGGAAGCGGGCAGCGTTCGCGCGCTGCGGATGTCCGGGTCGATCACGCGGCCATCGTGACACACGTCACCGTCTTGCACGACATGGGCTCGCTCGCCGCAGAGTGCTCTTCCCGACGCTGGAGAGTGCCCTATCCGGGTGAAGATTTCCACTTCGCCCGATTTGTGCGCATCGTACCCTGGGGCGGGGTGCCCACGTGCAGATTTCCCATCCGTGAAGCTCGTCCTCCCAGAGGAGCCGACGCGCCTTGCGCGGCAGGCTCCGGAAGAGGACCGGGATCCGTCTCCAGCGGAGGGCGAGGATCTGCCGCGCATGATCGCCCATGCGCGGACGGTCGCGAGGACGCTTGGACCGCTTCTGATCGAGGAAGACATCCTCGCCGCCATCGGGCACCTGTCGATCGACCATCTCGCGGACGGATGCTGGGTCCACCTTGTCGAAGGTGCCGGGGATCCGAGAGTGGCCGGCGCCTGGCAGGGCGACGACGTTTCCGATCTTCATCTGCCCGGGGATCATCCGGCGCGCCTCGCCGCGGTGCTGCGCACCCGGATGCTCGATTTGGCAGGAAACGGGGAATCGCCAAGCTCGATGATCGTCCCGCTGCATTTCGGGGAACTGGTGATCGGAGGAATGACGCTGGTGTTCGCCGGCTCCTCCTGGGGACCTACCGAGAGGAGGATGGCGATCGATCTGGCGACGCAGGCGGGAGCCGCCCTGGGACGCTCGCGCATCTATCGCTTCCTGAAGAAGGCCCTCGCGTCGCGGGACGAATCCTTCGCCGCCGCGACCCACGAGCTGGGCAATCCCCTCAATGCGCTGCGGTTGCAGATCACCGCGTTGACCCGGTCCCCAACTCTCGAGCCAGCCGTCATGGCCCGGATCGCAGGGATGGAGCGGCTGGTCCGGCAGCTCGTCAACCTCAATCGCCGCATGCTCGATTCCTCGCGTCTCGCCGCCGGCCAGGTCCAGCTCCGTCTGGAAGACGTCGATCTCACGGCCGTCGTCGAAGAGGTGCTCGCCAACAACGCGGACCAGCTCGCCTGGTCGAATTGCCCCGTGTCCCTCTCCTCGCCGGGTCCGGTCGTCGGCCGCTGGGACTCGATGCGCCTGGAGCAGATCGTCTCCAACCTGGTTTCCAACGCCATGAAGTACGGCCATGGCGGAGCCATCTCCGTTTCCATCTCCGTCGTTCCACCGGGCGATCGGGTCCGCCTCGCCGTCCACGACAACGGAATCGGGATCGCGTCCTACGATCAGGATCGGATCTTCGAGCGTTTCGAAAGAGCGTCCCCGACGCATGCGGGGAGCAGCCTCGGAATCGGGCTGTGGATCGTCCGCCAGCTCGTCGAAGCTTTCGGCGGCACCGTCCATGTGGAAAGCTCCCCCGGCGCCGGAGCCACCTTCACGGTCGAGCTGCCGCGAACGGCGAAGAGCGCTGGCAGCGAGTCAGGAGGAACGACGGCGTGAGGGCCAAGAGGGTGCGTCCGCAGGGCATTCCCCGCGTCCCCACCGGGGTCGAACAACTCGACATCATTCTCAACGGCGGCTTCTTGAAGGGTGGGAGCTACATCGTCGCGGGACACCCGGGTACCGGCAAGACGATCTTCGGTAACCAGATCTCCTTCCGCCACGTCGCACTCGGTGGGAAGGCGCTGTACATCAGCCTGCTCGCGGAAACGCACGGGCGGATGCTCGCCCACATTTCGACGATGAGCTTCTACGACCCCGACGTCATCGGGAAGGCCGTTCAATATGTCAGCGGATACGAAGTCCTTCACACCGAAAAGCTGAAGGGCCTGCTCAACCTCATCCGCAAGACCATCAAGCGGTTCGGTTCCACGCTGCTGGTGATCGACGGGATCATCACCGCCGAACGTACCGCTGAATCCGCCGAGGAGTTCAAGGTCTTCATCCACGAGCTGAACGTCGTGATCGCAATGCTCGGCTGCACCGCCGTCCTGCTCACCAACAATCTCCAGGACGAGCGTTCGTACGCCGCGCGAACGATGGTCGACGGCCTCATCCAGCTCGACGACGTGATGGACGGCGTTCGCGCCGTGCGGCAGCTCGTGGTCCTGAAGTTTCGCGGAAGCGACCACCTTCGCGGAGCACATTTCTTCGAGATTGGAAGCGATGGCATGCGAGTGTACCCCCGCGTCGAGGCGCGGCTCGCGGTGCCCAGCAAGGTCCCGCAAGTCAGTAGCGAGCGCAGCGGCTTCGGCATCCGCGATCTGGACGAGATGATGGGAGGGGGACCGTCCGACGGCACCGCCACCCTCGTCCTTGGCTCGTCGGGCACCGGCAAGACCATCCTCGGCATGCATTTTCTCAGCGAGGGTGCGCGGCAGAAGCAGCCCGGCCTGTACTTCGGCTTCTTCGAATCGCCGTCGCGCTTCCTCAAGAAGGGCGATCAGCTCGGGCTCCAGCTCTCCAAGTACGCTGGGAACGGTCTTCTCGAAGTCATCTGGCATCCGACCGGTGCGGCCATCATGGACGCTCTCGCCGAACGGCTGTTCGAGGCGGTTCGGCGCCGCGAGGTGAAGAGGGTGGTGATCGACGGCATCGCCGGGTTCGAGGAATCGGTGGTGCGCCCGGAGCGACTGGGAATCTTCCTGACCTCGGTGGCGAACGAGCTGCGCGGGCTCGGCGTCACCACCGTGCTGACGGAGGAGATGCGCGAGCTGTTCGGACCCGAGGTCACCATCCCGGTTTCCGGCGTGTCCGGCTTCGCCGAGAACATCATCCTCGTCCGCCAGCTGGAGACGGTCTCCGAGCTTAGACGCGCCATCGCGGTGATGAAGACGCGCGAGACCTCCCACGACGCCCGGCTTCGAGAGCTGATGATCACCGACAAGGGGATCGGCATCGGCGATCCGTTCGCGTCCGAAGAGGCGGTCATCACCGGCGGCAGCTCCCGAAGGCCTCCCGCCGCCCCGGCGGCGCCGAGACGAGGCGGATAGGCATGCAGACCATCCTCCTCGTCGACGACGAGTACTCGATCGTCGAGGTGCTCACCCACCTCCTCGAGGAGGAGGGATATACCGTCGTGACCGCCGCCAACGGTCGGGACGGGCTCGATCGCGCCTCGGAAAAGGTGCCCGATCTGGTGATTACCGATCTGATGATGCCGATCATGGACGGCGACGAGCTGCTTCGCGAGCTGCGGAAGAGCGCTGCCCTGCGAAAGGTTCCCGTCATCCTCATCACCTCAGCGCCCGCGCCGGGATTTCGCGACCTGCCTTGGGCGGATTTGCTCGCCAAGCCTTTCGAATTCGAGGACCTCTTGCGGTCGATCCGCCGCGCTCTCCGCCAGGGCAAGGCGAAAGGCGCGCACGAGCGGCGGAACCACGCCCGACAGCGACGCCGCTTCAAGGTCAAGCTGGGAAGCGCCGTCGGCTTCACCACGGAAATATCGACGAGCGGGTTTTCCACGGAGATGATGCGCGTGCTTCCCCCCGGCAGGACGGTGGAAGGGAAGCTCGAGGTCCTCGGCCGCGCGGTGGACTTCAAGGGCCGCGTCATGTGGAGCTCTCCCGGCGATCCCAACCTCAATCTGCGCGGGCGGATGGGCGTCTCGTTCATGGACGCCAGCGCCGATTTGCTCGCGCTGGTGAATTCACAATGAACGCCCTGCGAGGTTTGATTTCATCCCGGGGGCCGCGCCATGCTGCGCTCGATGCGCGCATCGCTGCTCCTCTCCGCCGTCGTGCTCGCCGCCTGCGGAAGCTCCGGGAGCGCGGTTCCCACCTGGCACCGCGACGTGCGGTCGATCGTGACCGGGAATTGCGCCGGCTGCCACACCGCGGGCGCCAGCATCGCGCCCTTCGTTTTCGAGTCGTATACCGACGTCTTCGTCCGTCGAGACCTCGTTCGCCAGCAGGTCGAGTCGCGCAAGATGCCTCCTTGGCCGCCCGGACCGGGCTGCGCGGAATACGCCGGGGATGGCTCGCTGCCCGACAAGGACCGCGCGACCTTGCTCTCCTGGCTCGATCACGGGGCGCCCGAAGGAAATCCCGCCGACGCGCGCCCCGCCTCGCCGCCTCCTCCGGCAGGACTCTCGCGCGTCGACCGAGCGCTCCGTCTGGCAACGCCGTACGCTCCGGTGCAATCGCCCGACGAGTACCGCTGCTTCCTGCTCGACTGGCCGGAGACCGAGAGACGCTACGTGACTGGATTCGTCGCCAGGCCGGGAAACGCGGCCATCGTCCATCACGCGCTGGTCTTCATCGCGACGCCCGATCGCGTGGCGCAATTCCAGGCCCTCGACGATGCGGACCCCGCACCGGGCTACGCGTGCTTCGGCGGTCCCGGCGGCGTGACCCCCGTGCTCGGCGCCTGGGCGCCCGGAAGCCGCGGCGGCGATTTCCCGGCGGGAACCGGGGTTCCGGTCGACCCGCGGTCGAAGCTCATCCTGCAGATCCACTACAACGTGGCGAGAGGTCCACGGCAGCTGGACCAGACGTCGATCGAGCTGAAGCTCGATAGCGCCGTGACCCGCGAGGCGTTCGTGCTCCCCTGGGCGAATCCCTCCTGGATCACCCTGCACAGCATGACGATCCCGGCGGGCCAGCCCGACGTGACCTACTCCTTCACCTTCGCTCCGTCGCCGTTTCTCGCGACCATCACCAGCGGCGCCATCCCACCGGGCCCTTTCACCGTCTACGCCGCGGCCACGCACCAGCACCTGCGCGGCACGCACAACCGCCTCGAGATCCAGCGCGCGAACGGCGCCAAGGAATGCCTCCTCGACATCCCCCGCTGGGACTTCCACTGGCAGGGATCGTACGCGCTGAAGGTCCCGACCCGTGTGCAGGCCGGCGACAGCCTCTCGATCGAGTGCCACTGGGACAACAGCGCGAAGAACCAGCCCGGCGGCGTCGCTCCCCGCGAGTTGAACTGGGGCGAGGGTACCGACGACGAGATGTGCCTCGGGTTCCTCTACATCACGCAGTGACGTCGCTCCGACGTCCGTCGTCGGAGATACGCTGGCGCTGGTAGACGTCGCTTTATCGAAAGGCAAATCTAGCGCCGCGCCGATCGTCGGACGCGACAGTTTTGCCTGGATCGGCGCCGCTAATCGACCGAAACGCCTGGATTTTGCGATTCCCGCCACAGGCACGCATGGTGCATTTGTACAGCCGAGGTGCGCCTTCCGGCGCATTTCCCAGGGGGGATGCAAAATGGCTCGCAACAATATTACCAGGAGAGACATGCTGCGTTATGGCGGCATGGCTGGTGCCGCAAGTTTGATCGGAAAAAAGGCATACGGCGGAGGGACCTGCATCGGGGAGAGCATGGTTCCCTCGATCGAGATGGACGCCTTCACCAACTGCGCCGTGATCGAGGCCTTCCCGCCCAGCCCATTCATCTTGCAGCCGTTCACCCAGGACATGCCGATCCCGACGGCGCTCCGGCCGGGGTGGAGGTACCCGGACGGGACGCTCTCCCAGCCGGGCGATTCCAACGCCTGGTTCGTCCGCAAGTCGGTGGAGTTCGGCGACAACTCCATCGTCCCGCCAGGTCCCGGCAAGGGGCAACAGGACGCCCTCGGCGATCGGCCCGGGAACCACCAGGTCGACAAGCCGCGGTGGGCCATCCCGAGCGCCGGCACCCACCAGTTGTGGAGCAGCGGACAGGGCGTGACGGGGCAAGACCTCGGTTATCCGGACCCGCTCCTCTACCACATCCGCATCCAGGTCCGTCAGTCGAGCTTTACCAACTCGCCCGTCGTCAATATCAACAGCGCCGGAAACGCGGTGCCGCTGCCGCCGGGCGCCAGCGCCTCGCCGGCGGGCTTCACGACCTTCAAGGGCGTGCAGACGCCGTCATATCTCTTGCCGCCCAGCACCATCTACGGGTTCAACGGCACCTTCCCGGGACCGATGCTCAACATCGAGTACGGACGCCCCGCTCTGGTCCGATTCGAGAACGACCTCGACCTGAACGAGGGCTGTTTCGACCGGCAGGACTTCGGCGCTCCCGACTGGGCGTTCCTCACCCACCTGCACAACGGCCACACCGCGCCCGAGAGCGACGGCCAGCCGCACCACATGACCGACCACGGCGGCGGCTACGAGCCGAGGGAGTGGGTCGACAACCTGTATCTCGCATATCCGGCGGGCGGCGACGATCGCGAGAAGCAGTCGTTCCTCTGGTTCCACGATCACCGCATGCACCACACGGGGCCCAACGTCTACAAGGGCATGGTCGGCCTCGCGCCGCACTACGATCCGGTGCTGGACAGCGGCGACGAGACCAACGGTCTGCGTCTGCCGGGCGTCCGCACCAACAACGGCGACGGCACCTTCGACGTGAAGTACGACATCCCGTTCGCGTTCTACGACTGCCGCCTCGACGACGGAGTGAGCCCGCACACCGACGAGCACACCCCGCTCCAGGGGTCCGCCCTGCAGAGCCAGTACTTCCCGTCCAACCAGTTCTGCGGAAGCATCCACCCCGAGTGGTGGGGCCAGCTGTTCCACAAGCACTACCCGAACCACGGCTTCGTCGGTGACATCTTCACCGTCAACGGCGTGGCTTCCCCGGTGCTGCACGTCTTCCAGCGAAAGTATCGCTTCCGCTACCTCGACTGCTCGGTCTCGCGGCAGTACGTGCTCGAGCTGATGCAGGGGACGCCGTTCCCCTTCCCCGGCCAGCAGGGCCAGTGGAACTTCGGCGTCAAGGGGAGCAATGGGACCGTCTCGCGGGCGCCGGGCACCTGCGTGATGCTGCAGACGCAGATCGCCAGCGAGGGAGGCCTGCTCCCGACCCCCATCAAGCAGGACGGGATCGAGATCTGGCCGGCGAAGCGGCGGGAAGTGATCGTCGACTTCACCAAGTACCGCGACGGCAGCCCGACCAGGCCGGGCGACGTGCTCTACCTCACCGACACCTCTGCGATGATCGACGGGCGCCAGCAGTCCAAGGACAACCAGTTCGCGGTCCCGCTGGTGAAGATCGTCATCGACGGTCCGCCGCCGGAGCCGGACAACAGCCTGATGCCCGTCCCCGGCAGGACCACGCTGCGCGCTCCTACGCCGTTCGATCCGAAGGCCCCGAAGGTCCGCGACTTCACCCTGCAGCGCGGCACGCCGTCGGGCGGCGGGGGCAGCACCGAGACCGAGTGGCTCATCAACGGAGCGCAGTTCGACCCGCTCAACCCGCTGGCGACGCCCGTCATCGGTAGCGCCGAGGCGTGGGGCATCAACAACGGCGGCGGCGGCTGGACGCACCCCATGCACCTCCACATGGAAGAGCACCACGTCATCTTCCGGTCGACGAATCTCCAGAAGCACGCCGACGACACGGGCAAGGAGGACGTGGTGGCGCTGGAGCCGAGCGAACAGACGATCATCTACCGTCGCTTCCGCACCTTCCTCGGCAACTACGTCGCGCACTGCCACAACCTGGCGCACGAGGACCACAACATGATGTTCGGGTGGTCGATCGTGAAGAACGTCTGAGGGAGCAGCAAACGGGATCCCGGCGTGTTGCAAACGCCGCGGATCTCATCAATTGCTCGGTAACGCGATTCGGCTACGAACGGAATCGATCGAAGGTCTCGAAGACGAGCCCCGCCGACTCGAACGCCGCGTCGACCTCCGCCACGAAGCGCGCGGCGTCGCTCGGGGCGGAGGCAAGCGCGGCGAGCGGATCGGCGCGATCGAGCAGGCGATCCACGTCTGCGATGGTGAAGGCGTCCGGATCGGTCGTCTCGATCTCTGCCCAATCGAGTGGCGTCGCCACGGGGGCACGCGGCCGCGCCCGCAGCGAGTACGGCGCCACCACGGTGGCGATGGGCGTGTTCCGCAGCCAGTCGACGAAGACCCGCTCGCCCCGGAGCGCGACGCGGAACACGATGGTGAGCTCTTCACCGTGCCGTGAGGCGAGGAGGGCGGCGAATTTCTGCACCGTCGCGGCGACGGTATCGCTCGCAACCGACGGGCGGATCGGCGCCACCACGTGATAGCCCTTGGAGCCGGTCGCGACCGGCACGCTCGCGAGGCCATGCGCGGCGAGCGCGTCGCGGACGATCGCTGCCGCTCGTCGGACGCGAGCGAAGGAGCCGGGCGGCGGATCGAGATCGATGACGATGCGATCGGGATGGAACAGATCCGCGGCCACTGAGGTCGGAACGTGGATCTCGATCGCTCCCTGGTTGGCGAGATACGCGAGGTGCGCGGGCTCGCCGAGGACGGGATAGACGGTGAATTCCTGATCCTTCTTGGTCGGGTGCTTTTTCGACGCGGCACGGCTCCGTGGCACGGGGAAGCGCTCGATCGAGGGCGGATAGTGGTCAGGCACGTTCTTCTGGAAGAACCCCGCTGCGGCGAGCCCCTTTGGATAGCGCCGGATGGAGACGGGGCGGCCCGCCACGTGGGGAAACGCGCGCGGCGCGATGCGCTCGTAGTAGGCGACGACGTCGCCCTTGGTCCGTCCGATCTCGGGAAAGACCAGGCGATCCGGGTTCGAGACTTCCATCCGGCCCGGAGAGTACCCGACGGGCCGGCGGATGTCGGACCGGGATGCTATCGGTAGGGTGCGTGTCCGCTGAATCCGGTCAGAAGAGACTCTTCATCTCGCCCTCGGCGCAGGCGCGTCAGGAGCGCGCCGCCCGGTGGCTCTCCGGCCGTCGCGAGGGCGAGCAGGTCCTCGTCGTGGCCTTCAGCCAGGTCGCTGCGGCGGAGATCGCACGGAGCGCACGGCGTCCCGCCACCTTCGGCTGGCACCGTTTCTCGCTCGACGGGGCGGCCGCGGCCGTCGCATCGCAGGTTCTCGCGGCGCGCCGCCTGGTACCGGTCGGCGAGCTTGCCATCGAGGCGCTCTGCGCGCGGGTGGTGCACGCTTGCGCGGGAACCGGGGAGCTCGGAAGGCTGCAGCCGCTCGTAGGAAGACCGGGGCTGGCCCGGGCGCTGGCGAGGACGCTCGGGGAGATCCGGCTTGCCGGCATCGCGCCGGACGCGCTGCGACCCATCCGTCCCGAGTTGGCGGACCTTCTCCGCATCTACGAAGCGGAGCTTTCCCGGGCCCGCCTCGCCGACCGCGCCACGGTCCTCGCTCTCGCGAGCGAGCGGATCCGCGACGGCATCGAGCATCCCATCCTCGGGCATCCGCTTCTCCTTGCCGATCTCTCCTTGCAGAGCGCGCTCGAGCGCAACCTCGTCGCGGCCCTGGCGAGGCGTACCGGCGACGTGCTGGCCGTCGTTCCCGCGTCCGATGCGCTGTCCGTGAAGCACCTCGGCGCGGCGCTGGAAGTCGCTCCGGAGGAGATCCCGGCGCCCGGTCCCGGCGGGTCGCTCGACAACCTCCAGCGCCACCTCTTCTCCGAAGGCGCTCCCGTCGCGAGCCCACCGGGAGACGAGGTGGTCGTGTTCTCCGCTCCCGGCGAAGGTCGCGAATGCGTGGAGATCGCGCGCCGGATTCAACGGGAAGCGGCGCGCGGCGTTCCGTTCGACCGGATGGCCATCCTGCTCCGCGCGCCCACGCCCTACCGGCCGCTCCTCGAAGAGGCGCTGCGGCGGGCTGGAGTGCCCGCCTGGTTTGCTCGCGGCGCCCTGCAGCCCGATCCCGCCGGACGCGCCTTTCTCTCCCTTCTCGCCTGCGCCGCCGAAGGCCTCTCGGCGCGGCGGTTCGCCGAGTACCTTTCGCTCGGCGAGGTGCCGCTTGCGACCTCCGAAGGAACGCCGCCGGCAGCGCCTCCGTCCGGGGAGCGCTGGGTGCCGCCCGACGACGAGTTGGTCGCGTTGCTCGGCAAGCCCGAAGAGGAAGAGGCGCAACCGGAGGATGATCCCCATCCTGCGCCGGACGCGCCCGTGCAGGCGGGCACGCTGCGCGCCCCGTGGCGCTGGGAAGAGCTGCTCGTCGAGGCGGCAGTAATCGGAGGCCGCGACCGGTGGGCTCGCCGCCTGGAGGGCCTGCGGCGCGAGTTCGAGCTCAAGCTCGCCGACCTCGAGGAGGCGGGCGACGCCGCCACCGATCGCGTGCGACGCGAGCTGTCCGATCTCGAGAGCCTCCGCCGCTTCGCCCTGCCGCTCCTCGAAGAGCTGGCCGCGCTGCCGCCAAAAGCGCCGTGGGGCGAATGGCTCGACGCGCTGTCCGCGCTCGCATCGCGGGCGCTGCGCAGGCCCGATCGCGTCCAGGCGCTCCTTGCCGAGCTGTCGCCGATGGCACCCGTGGGCCCGGTCGAGATCGGGGAGGTGCAGCTCGTCCTCGGCCGCCGGCTCGCCGAAGTCGCCGTTCCGCCCGCCGGGCATCGATACGGGAAGGTCTTCGTCGCGCCGGTCGCCCTCGCGCGCGGGCTCTGTTTCGATGCCGTCTTCGTCCCTGGGCTCTCGGAGCGGCTCTTTCCGCAGAAGATCTTGCCCGACCCTCTCTTGCGCGATCCCGACCGCCAGCTTCTCGCGGCGGGCCTGAAGACCAACGAAGATCGCGGCGCGGCCGAACGGCTTGCGCTCGCGGTCGCGGCGGGCGCGGCGGCGAAACGGATCTACCTCTCCTATCCTCGTCTCGACCTGCAGCAGGCGCGGCCGCGGGTTCCCTCCTTCTATGCACTGGAGGTCCTCCGCGCGGCGGAGGGACGGCTGCCCGGATTCAACGATCTCGCCCGGCGCGCCGAGCAGGCGGGTGGCGCGCGGATCGGCTGGCCCGCGCCCCGGGAGGCCGCCGATTCCATCGACGAAGCCGAGTACGATCTCGCGCTCCTCCACGGCCTCTTGCACGAGCCGCCCGAGAAGGCGAAGGGCGCCGCGCGCTACCTGCTTGCGGTGAATCCCGCCCTCGCGCGGTCGCTCCGGGCGCGCGCTCGGCGCTGGAAGAAGCGCTGGACGCCCGCGGACGGCCTCGTCGATCCGTCGCCGGCGGCGCTCGCAGCCATCTCGGCGCACACTCCTTCGGCGCGGTCGTTCTCGGCGACGGCGCTGCAGCACTACGCCGCATGTCCCTACCGGTTCCTGCTCCAGGCCATCCACCGTCTCGAGCGGCGCGAGGAGCCGAAGGCGCTCGAGGAGATCGATCCGCTCACCCGCGGCTCGCTCATCCACGAAACCCAGTTCGAGCTCCTCGACGGACTGCGCGCGGCGGGCCTCCTACCGATCACGCCCGCCAATCTCGAGGAAGTCAGATCGCGCCTCGAGGACGCGCTGGACGCGGTCGCCCGGCGCTATCGCGACGATCTCGCTCCGGCCATCGAGCGCGTCTGGGAAGACGGCATCGCGGCCATCCGCGCCGACCTGCGCGAGTGGCTCCTGCGCGCTTCGCAGGAGGCGGAATGGGAGCCGTGGCGCTTCGAGCTTGCCTTCGGGCTTCCTGAGCGGCGCCACCGCGACCCGGCGAGCCGCCTCGAACCTGTCGTGCTCGAGGAAGGATTCAGCGTACGCGGCTCCATCGACCTGGTGGAGCGCGCCCCGGACGGCGCCCTGCGCGCCACCGACTACAAGACGGGCAAGGTCCGCGCCGAGCCGGGCATGGTCATCGGCGGCGGCAAGACGCTCCAGCCGGCCCTCTACGCGCTCGCGCTGGAACAGCTGTTTCCGGGCACGCGCGTCAAGGAAGGCCGTCTGTACTACTCGTCCTTCACGGGGAGCTTCACGGCCGTCGGGGTACCGCTCGATCGCGTGACGCGCGAATCGGTCAAGACGGTAGCGACCACCATCGGCGAAGCGGTGCGGCAAGGCTTCCTGCCGGCGGCGCCCGCCGAGGGCGAGTGCGCCTGGTGCGATTATCTGGCCGTCTGTGACTCGTCGGCGGAACGGCGTGCGGAGCGCAAGCCGACTGATCGCATCGCGCCGCTGGTACGCCTGCGAGGGATGCCGTGACGCTGCCCGACGCAAAGGCTCGCGCCCGCATCCAGGGTGACTTCGATGCGACGCTGGTCATCGAGGCCGCGGCGGGTACCGGCAAGACAACTGAACTGATCGCGCGCATCGTCGCGCTCCTTCGCAGCGGGCGGACGACGCTCGACCGCGTGCTCGCGGTCACTTTCACCGACAAAGCGGCGGGAGAGATGAAGCTGCGCCTGCGTACCGAGCTCGAGCGCGCGCGGGAAGGTGCGAGCGGCCTCGAGCACGATCGGCTCACCGACGCGCTCCGGCTCCTGGAGGTGGCGCAGATCAGCACCATCCACTCTTTCTGCGCCGACATCTTGCGCGAATGGCCCGTCGAGGCGCGCATCGACCCGCTCTTCGATCTTGCCGCGGGCGAGGCGGCTGCCGCGCTATTCGACCAGGCGTTCGAGTCCTGGTTCCAGCGCGAGCTCGCGGCGCCGGGCGAAGGCGTCCGGCGCGCGCTGCGGCGTCGCCCGCGTGGGCGGGATCGGGTGAATCCGCGGCAGGCGCTCCGCGATGCCGCCTGGGCGCTCTCCGAGCACCGCGACTTCGACGCCCCCTGGGCTCGAGAGCCGTTCGATCGGAGCGCGGAGCTTTCGAAGGTGATCGATCGGCTCGCGGACGTGGCGAGCTTTGCCTCCCGGGCTCGCAACCCGGAGGACTGGATCGCCAAGGGGCTCCTGGAAGTGGCCCGGTTCACCGAGGAGTTGCAGCGACGCGAGTCGATCCGCGGTCGCGACGAGGACGGGCTCGAGGCGGCGCTCTGCGAGCTCTCCAAACAGAAGTTCTGGGGCTGGAGAGGCGGCGGAAAGTGGTTCGGCGAAGGTCTGGAGAAGACCGCGGTCCTCGCCCGCCGCGACGAGGCGAAACAGGTCCTCGACGCGTTCGTCGTCCGCGCCGAGGCCGACCTCGCCGCAAGACTCCGCGAGGAGTTGCGGGCGCCGCTCGCCGCGTACCAGGGTCTCAAAGAGAGCTCGGGCAAGCTCGATTTTCTCGACCTGCTCTTGCGCGCGCGCGACCTGGTGCGCGACGTGCGCACCGTGCGCGAGGAAATGCAGCGCCGCTTCACGCATCTGCTCGTCGACGAGTTCCAGGATACCGACCCGCTGCAGGCGGAGCTCTTGCTCCTGCTCGCGGCGGGCGATCCCGATGCGACCGATTGGACCCGCGCGCGGCCTTCCACAGGCAAGCTGTTCCTGGTCGGCGATCCGAAGCAGTCCGTATACCTGCCCGCCCCGCGCATCTACAGCGACTACGGGAAAGTGGTGCACTGGAAGATCGAGGAGTCATATCCCGTCGCGGTCGGCGCCTTCGTCGACTGGCTCCTGCACAAGAGCGGCTGGACGGTGACCGAGCGGGACAAGGCGCCGCCGGTGCCCATCGAGGCGCGCCACGTCTGCGTCCTCTTCAAACGCATGTACAGCTTCGGCGAAGACCTCGTACGAGGGTACGTCCGCGCGCTCGAGGCGCGGAGCATTCCCCACGTGCTGGTGGGCGGGGGCTCGTACCACGAGCGCGAGGAGACGCTCGCCCTGCGCAACTCCGCCTCGGCCATCGAGTGGCCCGCGGATGAATTGGCGGTATTCGCCACGCTCCGCGGCCCCTTCTTCGCTCTCGGTGACGACGCGCTCCTCGCCTTCCGCCACGCCCACGGACGGCTCCATCCCTTGCGGCGCTTCGAGGGCGCCGCGCTCGACGAAGAGACCCGCGCCGTCGCCGATGCGCTTTCCGTCCTCGGAGAGCTGCACCGGTTCCGCAACCGCCGTCCCATCGCCGACACCCTGGGACGTCTCTTCGATGCCACCCGCGCCCATGCCGGCCTCGCCATGGGCCACGCCGGGGAGCAGGCGCTCGCGAACGCGCTCCGCGTCCTCGATCTGGCCCGGCGCTTCGAAAGCTCCGGCGCCACGTCGTTCCGGAGCTTCGTCGACTGGCTGTACCTCGCCGCCGAGCGGGGCGAGACCGGCGAGGCCCCGGTCATCGAAGAGGGAACCGAGGGCCTGCGCATGATGACCGTGCACGGCGCGAAAGGGCTCGAGTTTCCCGTCGTCATCCTCGCCGATCCGACCGGTCCCGCCGCGCCGAAGAATCCCTCGCGGTTCCTCGACGCCGAACGGCGCCTGTGCGCGATGCCTCTCGCCGGATGCGTTCCGGCCGAGCTGGATTCTGAGCGCGCCGCCCTCATCGAGCGCGATCGCGAGGAGACGGTGCGCACGGCCTACGTCGCCGCCACCCGGGCCCGCGACCTCCTGGTCGTGCCGGTGAATGGCGACGAAGAGCGGGAAAGCTGGCTCGACGCCCTGAATCCCGCCGTGCATCCCGATCCGGCCGAGCGGCGCGATCCGCGCCCCGCACCCGGCTGCCCGGCGTTCGGCAGGGACACCGTCCTTGATCGACCCGAGGAGGCGTCGAGAACGGCGGCGGCCATCCGGCCCGGGCTCCACCGCCCGCAGGTGGGGACCCATGGGGTCGTCTGGTGGGATCCGCGGGCGCTCGATCTGGAACGCGATCCGGACGGGGGCCTGAGGCGCGAGAGCCTGCTCCACGAAAGCGAGACCAAGGAGATCGATCTCGGCGTCGCCCGCGCACACGAGGCGTGGCGCGACGGAAAGGCCACGAGGATCGCGGCCGGAACGGTCCCCTCGCTACGGCTCGTCGCCCCGACGAGCCTTGCCGCCACCGACGCTCCGGCCGTTTTCGAAGCGGTCGCCGATCGCGACCCGGGGCGTCCCCGGGGCAAGCGCTTCGGCATCCTCCTGCACGCGACGCTCGCCGACGTCGATCTCGCGGCCGATGCCTCCTCGGTTGCGCTCCTCGCGGCCAACCTTGGCCGGGTGCTGGGCGCGACCGGCGAGGAAGTCGCCGCGGCAGCCGCCGCCGTCCTGGCTGCGCTCCGTCATCCCCTCCTCCGGAGCGCCGCGGCCAGCGCCGATTGCCGCCGCGAGGTCCCCATCTCGCACCTCCTCGCGGACGGCTCCCTGGTCGAGGGCAGCGCCGACCTCGCTTTTCGTGAGCAGACGGGCTGGGTGGTCGTCGACTTCAAGTCGGACGCGCACCCCGAGGACGAGCCGCGGTACCGGGCCCAGATCGCGGCCTACGTCGAGGCGATTCGCGCGGCGACGGGGAACCCCGGGCGCGGGGTGATCCTGGCCGTGTAGCGCCGGGCGCCCTACTCGGCCTTCATGGCGACCAGCGGATCCACCCGCGCCGCGCGCCGCGCCGGAAGCCAGCAGGCGAGCACGGCGGCCCCGGCGAGGACGCCGCAGACAGTGGCGAGGGTGAGCGGGTCGAGCACGCCGACGCCGAAGAGCAGGCTGCGCAGGACGCGAGTGAGCGCGAACGAGGCGACGAGGCCGAGGGCGATACCAGCGCCGGCGAGGAGCAGCCCGTGCTGGAGGACGAGCCCCAGCACCGCCCGCGCCGTCGCGCCCAAGGCGAGCCGGATACCGAGCTCGCGAGTGCGCTGGCTCACTGAGTAGGAGATGACACCGTAGATCCCCACGGCGGCGAGGAAGAGCGCGAGCGCCGCGAAGGCTCCGAGCAGCATGGCGTAGAAGCGGGGTTGATCCACCGCGCCCGCGCGGGCCTGGTCCATCGTGGAGAGCCGGTACAGCGGCAGGTCGGCATCGAGCTCGCGCATCGCCTCGCGAGCGGCGCGCTGCACCGCGGCGGGCTCCGCGCTCGAGCGGATGAGCGCGGTGAGCGTCTCCACCGGCGCCTGCGAGAAGGGCAGATAGGCGATGGGTGGCGCATCGAGCGCGGGCCCGAACTGTCGCACGTCGGCGACGACGCCGACGATCTCGCCGCCGGCGGTGAAGCTTTCTCCGGCGTCGTCCGTGAGTCCCCAGCCGAGGTTGATCGTCTTTCCCAGCGGGTCTTCGCCGGGGAAGGTGCGGCGGACGAATTCCTCGCTCACCACCAATACTTTCCGTTGCCCCGCCCGGTCGCCATCATCGAACAGCCGCCCGCGCAAGAGGCGGATACCGAGGGCCGGGAAGAACCCGGGCGTCGCCGGACGGACCTGGGCGGTCGGCTCCGTTCCCGGCTCGAGCGGAGGCCGTCCCGCCACTTCGTAGCTGAACGCGAAACCGCTGGCGGTGAACGGCTCCTTGTAGGTGATGCCGACTTCCTGCGCCCCCGGCAGTTGCTTCAGGCGCGCGACCATCCGGCCTTCGAAGTCCCGCAGCTGGCGAAGGTACTTGTACTTGGCCTCGGGGAGATTCACCGAGAACGTGACCACATGGTCGGTGCGGATTCCCGGGTCGGTCTCGACCAGCCGCAGGAAGCTCCTCGTGAGCAGACCCGCACCGGCGAGCAGGACGACCGCCAGCGCCATCTCCGCGACGATGAGGATACCGCGGGTCCGGCCGGTGGCATCGTGTCCCGCTGCCGGCGCCGACCGCCGCAAGACCTGGGCGACGTCGGGGCGGGCCGCGTGCAGCGCGGGCACCAGGCCGAACAGCAGTCCCGTGACCGACGCGATCGCGATCCCGAAGGCCAGCGCGCGCCCGTCGACCGCGACCAGGTCCAGGCGGGGAATCCCCTTCGGTCCGAAGGCCACCACCGCGTCCACCGCCCAGCTCGCGAGCACGGCGCCGAGCGCTGCGGCAACGAGCGAGAGCATCACGCTCTCGATGACGAGCTGGCGCGCAAGCCGCCACGATCCCGCGCCGAGCGCCATGCGCACCGCGATCTCACCTTCGCGGGCGCCGGCCCGGACCAGCATCAGATTGGCCACGTTGGCGCAGGCGATGAGCAGCACGAAGACGACGGCCCCGAGGAGCGCGAGGAGCGCCGGCCGCACCGGCCCGACCAGCGCCTCGAGGAGCGGCGTGACCCCGGCGGAGTAGCGCGTGTTGGTCGCCGGGTATTGCTTCGCGAGCCCATCGGCGATCTTCGCCAGCTCGCGCCCGGCCTGCTCGACTGCGACATGCGGCGCGAGCCGGCCGACGAGGCGAAGCCAGTGTCCGCCGCGGTTGTCCGGCTGCGCCTCCCAGCCCTCGAAGACGAGGGGACTCCAGATGTCGGCCTGTTCCGGGAAGTTCCAGCCCGCCGGCGCGACGCCCACCACCGTGACCGGCTTGCCGTCGATGTCGATCGACGTGCCAAGGACCTTCGGATCGCCACCGAATCGCGAGCGCCAGATCGACTGCGAAAGCACGGCCACCCGGGCAGCGCCCGCCTTCTCCTCGTCGTCGCGGAAGGCGCGGCCGAGCTGGGGGCGGACGCCGAGGAGGTCGAACCAGACCGCGCCGACCCGGGCGAGCTGGACGCGCATCGGCTCGGCACCTGCCGCGGTGAGGTTCGCGGACGCCATTGCAAAGGCCGCCATCGGAGAGACGGTGTGGCTCTGCGCGCGATAGTCGAGGAAATCGGGTTGCGAGACGCTGCTCGGCGTCTGCCCGTTGAGCGATTGCACCCGGACCAGCCGATCCGGGTCGCGGAAGGGCAGCGACTTGAGCAGGACGCCGTCCACCAGGCTGAACACGGCCGTGGTCGCGCCGATGGCGAGGGCCAGCGTGAAGACCGCCACGATCGTGAACGCGGGCGCGCGGACCAGCTTCCGCAGCGAGTACCGGAGGTCCTGGAGGAAGGAATCCATCCCTCACCGCGAAGGAAGTTTCGTGCCAGGGCGGGCCCGGACGCGAGGAGGACGACGCAGCGTCCGGATCCGGGATCGGGCGGTCCCGGATCCGGTCAGCGGGCCTGCGGCGCGACCTGCGCGCGGGCCTGATCGCGGAGCAGGCGCTTCAAGATCTTCCCCGACGCCGTCTTGGGAAGCGCGTCGATGAAGCGGACCTGGCGCGGCGCCTTGTAGACCGCCATCTCGTCGCGGCACCACTGCGCGATCTCCTCCTCGCCCACCTTCCCCTTCGCTTCGGGCCGCAGGACCACGAAGGCGACGGGATCCTCACCGCGATACGGGTCCGGCACGCCCACGACGCCCACCTCCGCGACGGCGGGATGGCGGTAGAGGATCGCTTCCACCTCGGCAGGGAAGACGCTGTAGCCGGAGACCTTGAGCATGTCCTTCTTGCGCTCGACGATGGAGAAGTAGCCCTCCTCGTCGACGACGCCGATGTCGCCGGTGAGGAAGTAGCCGTCGTGGAAGGCCTCGGCGGTCGCCTGCGGCCGCTTCCAGTAGCCCTTCATCACCTGCGGACCCTTCACCGCGATCTCGCCGCGCTCGCCCGGCCGGACCTCGGTGCCCGGATCGTCGAGCTTGACGATGCGCACGTCGGTGAGCGGGAGCGGCAACCCGACGGTGCCGTACTTCGGCCGGTCCGGCGGGTTCACGTGGGTGGGAGCGGTGGTCTCGCTGAGCCCGTAACCCTCGATGAGCTTGTGGCCGGTGATCTTCTCCCAGCGTGTCGCGACCTCGGGCGGGACCGGGGCTCCGCCGGAGAAGCAGCGCCGCAAGGACGAGAGGTCGAACTCGCGCGTCCTGGGAAAGTTGACGATGGCAACGTTCACCGTGGCGATGAGGGTGGTGAGCGTGCAGCGATATCGCTCGATGGCGCGGAGCACGGTGACGAGATCGAAGCGCCCGATGGTGACCAGGGTCGCGCCCCGGTACGCCATCGCGTTCATCTGGCATTCCATGCCGGTGATGTGGAACCAGGGCAATACGCCGAGGGCAACCTCGTCGTCCGCGCCTCCCACGTACGCGTACTGGAGCTCGCAGTTCGCAACCAGATTGCGATGCGTGATCTCCGCCGCCTTCGCGGTGCCGGTGGTACCCGAGGTGTACTGCAAGAGCGCCGTATCCGAGAGGGAGCGCTGGACGGGAGCTTTGAGGGGCGGCGCGGTGCGCACCACCGCCAGGAATGCCTCCGTCCCGGGGTGATGGATGGCGGGCTCGAGAAATGAGGCCGGAGGCGGCAGCGTCGGCTCGACGGGCAGGAAATCGCGGTAGGCCGTCACCACCACGACTTCGAGCGGCGTCCCGGCGCGGATCGGCTCGACGATCCCGTAGAGCTGATCGGAAGTGACCAGGACACGCGCGCCCGAGTCCTGGAACTCGTGCTGCAGCTCGACCGCCTTGTGCATGGGATTCAGGCACACGACGATGGCGCCCGCGCGCAGCGCGCCGTAGTACGCGATGGCGAACTGCGGGCAGTTCTCGAGGAAGATGGCGACGCGGTCGCCGGCGCGGATGCCGCGCGACTGCAGCCATCCGGCGAAGCGGGAGACCGAATCGTGCAGCTCGGCGAAGGTGACCTCGCGGCCGTAGAAGACGATCGCGGCGCGGTCGGGCACCCTGCGCGCCTGCTGCTCGAGCACGGCGGGCAGCGTCTCTTCGGGTAGACGGATCGATCGCTCGTCGACCGAGGCGGGCCAGTGCTTCTTCCAGATTGGTTCCATGCTGGGTACCCCTCTCGCGGAAGGTGTGCGGGCCGGGGTGCTAGGATTGCACGCCTTCGCACCGCGCGGAAAGGTGGAGGGTCATTCATGCGCAACAAGCAGGTGCTGCTCGCGAGCCGTCCCAAGGGCCAGGTGCAAGAGAGCGATTTCCGCCTGGTGGAATCGGAGACGCAGGCGCCGCGCGAGGGACAGGTGCTGGCGCGCGTCCTCTATCTCTCGCTCGATCCGTATATGCGCGGCCGCATGGATGACGCGCGCTCCTACGCGCAGCCCCAGCCCGTGGGCGAAGTCATGGTCGGCGGCACCGTCGCGGAGGTGGTCGAGTCGAAGGACCCGGGCTTGCGCAAGGGAGATCTGGTCACCGGGATGGGCGGCTGGCAGCAGTTCCACGTCGCCGACGCCAAGGCGTTGCGCAAGATCGACGTCTCGCTCGCGCCGCCCTCGGCCTATCTCGGCGTCCTGGGGATGCCGGGAGTCACCGCCTGGTACGGGCTCATGCAGATCGGCAAGCCGAAGGCCGGCGAGACGGTGGTCGTCTCCGCCGCTGCTGGCGCGGTGGGGAGCGTGGTTGGACAGCTTGCGAAGATCGCCGGCTGCCGCGCCGTCGGAGTGGCCGGCGGCCCAGCCAAGTGCGAGCACGTCGTGCGCGATCTCG
The DNA here is from genome assembly GCA_005879805.1 of Deltaproteobacteria bacterium. GTDB lineage: Bacteria > Myxococcota > Myxococcia > Myxococcales > 40CM-4-68-19 > VBKO01. The sequence continues at coordinate 31,687 of VBKL01000051.1, forward strand.
GCTTCGACGCCTGCATCGATTACAAATCGTCGTCCTTCAAGGACGACTTCAAGAAGGCGACCCCGGACCGCATCGACGTCGTCTTCGAGAACGTCGGCGGAGAGGTCTTCGACTCCGCCCTCGCGCGCATGAACGCCTTCGGGCGCGTGGCGCTGTGCGGGCTCGTGGCCGGGTACAGCGGACAGGACATCGCTCTGCACAACGTCCGTTCGCTGCTGGTGAACCGCCTCCTCGTGCAGGGATTCATCGTCTCCGAGCACCTGGAGATCTGGCCGCAGGCGCTGCGCGAGCTCGCGGGCCACGTGGCGGCGAAACGGATCCGCTACCGGGAGACAGTCGCGGAAGGGCTGGAGAACGCTCCCCGCGCTTTCATCGGAATGCTGCGCGGAGAGAACCTGGGCAAGCAGGTGGTCAAGGTCGCGTAGGGTCGTCCTCGGACTTCCGCTTCAACCGGAACGTTCCCAGCGCCTTCGCGACGAGCTCACCCGCGGCGTCGCGGACTTCTCCTTCGCAGTGCACGATCGAGCGCCCGCCGCGCAGCACCCTTCCCTCCGCGCGCAGCGCTCCGTCCGCCGAGCGGAAGAAGCTGACCGACAGCGCCGCCGTGACGATGCCCTTCGCCTCGGGATCGACGGTGACTGCCGCGGAGCCCATGCAGACGTCGAGTAGCGTCACGATCACTCCGCCGTGCGCGAACTGCCAGCTGTTCCGTAGCTCCTCGCGCATCTCCAGCGTCACCACGGCGCGGCCCTTCTCACGGCCTTCCGCACGGGCACCGAGGAGATCGAGGAAAGGAATGCGCCGGCCGAAGAAGGTCTCGCCGACCGGGGAACTCATACGACCGACGATCCTCCGTCGATGGCGAGGTACTGCCCGGTGATGTGCCGCGAGGCCTCGGAAGCGAGGAAGACGATGGCGCCCTTCAGGTCCTCGTCGCCGCCCAGCCGGTGCAGCGGAGTCCGCGCGACCACCACCTTCTCGATTTTCTCGAGGAGCCCTTTCGACATCTTCGATGGGAAGAAGCCGGGGCAGAGGACGTTCACGTTGATCCCGAAACGGCCCCATTCCGCGGCGAGCGCCCGGGTGAAGTGGATCGCCGCCGCCTTGCTCGTGTTGTAGGCGATGGTCGCCATTTCCGGCGGGTTCGCGCGCAAACCGGCGACGGAGGCGATGTTGATGATCTTGCCCGAGCCGCGCGGGATCATGCAGCGCTTGCCGACTTCCTGGCTGAGGAAGAAGACAGCGTCGATGTTGAGGCTCATCACCTTGCGCCACGCTTCTTGTGGATAGTCCTCGGCGGGAGCGCCCCAGGTGGTGCCGGCGTTGTTGACGAGGATGTCGATGGTGCCGAAGCGCTTGACGACGTCGTCCACCACCTTCGGCACCGTCTCGGGCTTGGCGAGATCGCCGGCGATGGTGAGCGTCTCGATCTTGCGCTGGCCGAGGTGAGCCGCCGCTTCGTCTAGCTCGCCCTGCTTGCGGGCCGTGATGGCGATCTTCGCGCCCATCTCCCCGAGCGCTTCCGCCATTTGCAAGCCGAGACCGCGGGAGCCTCCGGTCACGAGCGCCACCTTGCCCGACAGATCGAACAGATCCCTGACGCCCATGGGTCACCTCGCCCTGATTCCTACACCCCGGCGGGGCTCAGCGGAAAGCGCGCAGGGAGCCATCCTCGAGCGCGACGACCACGTCGAAGCAGCTCTTGCGGGCGGCGAAACGCACCTCGGACTCCAGGCCGCGGTCGAGCATCATGCGGCCCACCCGGCTCCGCGCGAGGCATTCGTACGCGTCGGAGCGATCGTGCAAGAGCTGGGCGGCGATGGCGGCGTCGCTCAGCTCGTGTTTCGGATTTCGCGCGAAGAGCGAGACGAGATACCCGGCGCCATAGAAGTCCTCGAGGTTGAAGTTGTCCGCCGAGCCGGAGCAGACGAGGAGCACCGTCTCGCCCCGGGCCGTCCGCTCGACGTGCTCGACCATCGCTTCGCCGTTGAGGAGGGCCGCCGCGTAGACGCGGCTCGCCTCGCGCGACTTGGCGATAGCCACCGTGCCGTTGGTGGTGCAGTAGATCACCGACTTGCTCGCGAGGCCTTCGCCGATCAGAGCGAGAGGCGTCGGGTGGCAGAACCCTTCCAGGGTCACCGCGTTGAGCTCGCCGGAGAGGACGAACGATCCCGCCTTCCGCTTGCGCGACTCGCCCAGCGCCGCCTCGCCGTCGAGGAACGGAACCACTTCCTGCGCGCCGTTCGCGACCGCGGCCACGATGCTGGAGGTGGCGAAGAGGATGTCGAGGACGACGACGATCTTGCCCGGCAGGCGCTGGCCGTCCAACTCCTCCTTCTTGAGGAGGACGTGGATCTTCATCCGCGCGGCCTCTGCAGGAACATGCCGTAGCCTTCCATCTGCATCACTTCCTCGCCGTCCTGGTTGAAGAGCTGCCAGCGGTTCTTGACGAGGCCGACGCCAGGCTTGCTCTTGAGCGGGCGCGCCTCGAGAACTTCCAGGCGCACCCTGAGCGTGTCACCCGGCCGGACCGGCTTCACCCAGCGGACGTTCTCCACGCCGGGGGAGCCGACGCTGGCCGCGTCGAGCAGGTAGGCATCGCAGCACATGCGCATCGCCGCCGCGCAGGTCTGCCAGCCGCTGGCGATGAGGCCGCCGTACGGGGATCGCTTCGCCGCCTCCTCGTCGACGTGGAAGGGCTGCGGGTCCCAGTCCCTGGCGAAGCGGACGATGTCCGCCTTTTCGAGCGTCATGCCGCCGAACTCGCGGACGGTACCCACCGCGAAGTCCTCCCAGTAGTACTTCTTCGGCCGGGACTCGCTCACCCTTCGAACCTTTCCTTTGGCTTCGCCGGCGTGACGGTGGCGAAGACGCCGCTCGCGCGCAAGACGCGCCGCTTGCCGACATGCAAGAAGCAAGTGGCGAAGGCGAGGCGCGCGCCCACCTTCTCGATGCCGACGTGCGCCTCGACGAAATCGCCCTCGTGCGCGGAGGCGATGAAGTCGACGGAGAGGTTCACGGTGACGAAGGAGCGCGGCGGCGCCTCCGGTGCTCCCTCGGAGAGCGCTCGCTCGCGGCCGTGGTTGGCGACGGCGATGCCGAGCGCGCTGTCGGCGAGCGTCACCAGCATCCCGCCGTGGGCGATGCCGCGCGTGTTGAGGTGCTTCTCCTCGATGCGCATGGCGACGACGAGACCATGTTCCACCTTCTTCGCGTAGAGCGGGCCGAGGGAAGCGAGGAAGTGGCCGCCCCGCTCGATGCGCGTGAATCCTTCGGGAACGCTGCCGGCCTCTTCCACGTCAGGCTCCTGTCCCGAGGCGATCGATGCGACCTTTTTCGAGCGCCAGCGCCGCTTGACGCCCGAGCACGCGGACCCACTGGCCGAGCGCGCGGAAGCGGGGATCGCTGGTCGAGCCCTCGACGTAGCGCTTGTAGATCTGCTGGACGATGACGGCGATCTTGAAGAGCGCGAAGACGTAATAGAAGAGCGGCGAGAAGCTCTCCCGGCCGGTCTTGCGCGCGTAGGCCTCGACGACGCCTTTGCGCGAGAGGCTGCCGGGCAGGAAGGTCGGTCCGTACGGCCGCGCGCGCATCTCGGGCGGGTCGTCCGGATCGGACCAGTAGCCGAGCAAGGTGCCGAGGTCGAGGAGCGGATCGCCGACCGTCGCCATCTCCCAGTCGAGCACCGCGACGATGCGGGCGAGGTTCGCGGGATCGAGCATCACGTTGTCGTACTTGTAGTCGTTGTGCACGACCGCCGCACCGCTCTCGCCGGGCAGGTTCGTGTTCACCCACCGCGCGACGGACTCGATGTCCTCGATC
>VBKL01000183.1 GCA_005879805.1 Deltaproteobacteria bacterium
GTTCCACTCACCGGAGCGTCGAGCAGGGCGGCGCCACGGGCGCGCGCGGCCTCCTCCATCCGCACGGCGAGGTCGGGCGAGATGGTGCTCATCTGTAGAATCACGGTCTGCGCGGTGGCCCCGGCGAGAACGCCATCGACTCCCGCGATCGCTTCCTCGACGCTTTCGAGGGTGGGAAGGACGGTGAAGACGACCCGCGCGTTCCTCGCCACCTCCGCCGCGGAGCGGGCGGCCCGAGCGCCCCGCTCGGCGAGCGCAGAGACCTTTTCGGCGACCACGTCGTGCACGACGAGCGGATGGCCGGCGTCGCGCAGGACGCCCGCGACGGCGCTTCCGAGAAGGCCTACTCCCACGATTCCGACGGGCTCGCCCATCGAGGCACCTACTTCTGGCAATGCGTGCAAGGCGGGAAGTCGCGGCTGTACACCGGGTTCTTGAGGAACTCCTCCGGTTTGTAGGTCCAGAATTGCGAAACCGACGGGAAGGTGTGGACGACCGTGTTCTGCAGCTTGCCGTTCACCTTCTCGACCTTGCGGACGTACACGTTCTCGACCGGGTTGCCGTAGCTATCGATCTTGATCGGCCCGCGCGGCGCGCTTCCGAGATCGACCTTGCGGAGCGCCGCGACGAGCTTTTCGCGATCGTCGACGTCGCCGCCGACGCTCTCGAGCGCCTTCTCCAGTGCGAGGCACGAGACGTAGGTTCCTTCCGAGTAATAGGAGGGCACCTGGCTGTACTTCGCCTGGTACGCCTCGGCAAACTTCTTGTTGGCGGGCGTATCGACGACGGCGGAGTAGTGAAGCGCGGTCACGATTCCGACCGACTCGTCGCCCATCGTCCGGAGCACGTGCTCGTCGGTGAAGGTTCCTCCGCCGATGAGGGGCAGCTTCCCCTTGAGCCCCGCGTCCGCGTACTGCTTGGCGAAGCGCAATGCGTCGGCGCCGGAGAAGATGGCGTAGACGGCGTCGACGTCGCGCTTCAGTTGCGCGAGGTAGGGCCCGTAATCCGCCGTTCCAAGCGGCGACCACAGCTTCTGCACGATCTGCCCGCCCGCGTCCTCGAACGTCCGCTGGAAACCCGCCGCGACCTCCCAGCCGAAGGAGAAGTCGTAGCCGATCATTGCGATCTTCTTGTAGTGCAAGGTGTCGTAGGCGTACTTGCCGAAGGGATGCGAAGGCTGGGCGCTCGTCCATCCGGTCCGGATGATGTACTCGCTCCGCTTGCGCTGGGTCAGGTCCTCCGACGAGACGATGGGGAAGAGGGTGGGAAACTTCTTCTCCGTCACGTAGGGGGCGATGGCGTAGCCGACCGCGGCGCTCAGCGGCCCGACCAGCACGTGGATGCGGTTGCCGTCGATGAGGCTGCGCGCCTTGGTGAGACCGGTCGCAGGAACCCCGGCATCGTCCTCGATGACCAGGGTCACCGGGCGCCCCCCGAGCTTGTTCTGACGCTGCTCGAGGAACAGCTTCATCGCGTTGATCATGTCCTTGCCGTTGGCCGCGAGCGGTCCCGTTTCGGGGACCAACAGGCCGACGTTGATGGGGCCTTTCGCGGAAGCCTCGCCCCGGGCGGCGAAGCCGGTTCCGAGGATCGACGCAAAGAGGACTGCGACGGCGCACGCGCTTCGCATGTTCGTTCTCCTGGTCAGGATCCGAGACCGAGATGGCGGGACTTCACCTCTTCGTTGGCGAGCAATTCGGCGGCAGAGCAAGAATGCACGATGCGGCCCCGGGAAAGCACGTGCACCCGGTCCGCGATCCGGGTGGCGAAGGGGACGCTCTGCTCCACCAGCAGGATGGAGAGTCCCTCGCGGCGCAGGCCCTCGAGGGTTTTCGCCACCTCGCGGACCACCATGGGCGCGAGCCCTTCGGTCGGCTCGTCGAGGAGCAACAGGTCCGGGTTGGTCATCAACGCGCGTCCGATGGCGAGCATCTGCTGCTCGCCGCCCGAGAGGTTGTCGCCCGCGTGCGCCTTCCGCGCGGCAAGCCTCGGGAAGAGCGAGAAGACGCGGTCGAGGTTCCAGCGGGCCTTGGCGTTCCCCGCTACCTTCAGATTCTCGAGGACGGAGAGGGAAGGGAAGATCCGCCTGCCCTGCGGGACGAGGCCCATCCCCATCTCCACGGCGCGGAAGGGCGGAAGGCTGGTGACGTCGCGATCCTTGAACACCACCCGCCCCTCGCGCGGAGGCGTGAATCCGATGAGGGCGCGGATGAGCGTCGTCTTGCCCATGCCGTTGCGACCGAGGATGGCGACCAACTCGCCCTTGGCCACGGTCAGAGACACCCCGTGCAGCACGTGGCTGTCGCCGTAGTAGCTGTGGATGTCCTGCACCGACAACATCAGTCGCTCCCGAAGTAGATCTCGGCGACCAGCGGGCTCGCCTTCACCTGGTCGCGATCGCCGTCGGCGATCACCTTGCCGTCGTGGAGCACGGTGATCCGCTCCGCGATTTCGAAGACGACATCCATGTCGTGCTCGATGACGAGCAAGGTCAAGGAGGTTTCCAGCCGTTTCAAGAGGCGCACGAGGCGCTGCGATTCCGAGGGGGAAAGGCCCGCGGTCGGCTCGTCGAGGAGCAGGATCCGCGGAGTGCCGCCGATCGCCAGCGCGATCTCCAGTTGCCGCTGCTCGCCGTGCGAGAGCGTCCTCACCATCTCCGAGCCCTTTCCGGCCAGCCCGACGGAATCGAGCAGGTGCGCGGCGCGCTCGTAGAGATGCCGGTACGACTCGATGGGGCGGTGCAGCCGCAGCTTGGTCGGCGTCGTCCCCTGCACCGCGAGGAGGACGTTCTCGGTGGCGGTGAGGTTGGGGAAGAGGGTGTTGATCTGGAAGGTGCGCGCGAGCCCGAGTGCGGCGCGGCGCTCGGGCGGCAGGCGCGTCACGTCCTGCCCGAAGACCACGATGCGCCCCGCGCTCGGCGCGAGCTCGCCGGCGATCAAGTTGAAGAGCGTCGTCTTGCCGGCGCCGTTGGGGCCGATGATGGCGTGGCGCTCGCCGGGCTCGAGCGAAAGGTCCACCGCGTGCACTGCCGTGAGTCCCCCGAAAGAGCGCGAGACGCCCGCGACCACGAGGGCGGCGCTCATCGCCGCGCTCCTCGCAGGGCGCCCAGGATTCCCTTGGGAGTCAGCACGATGACGCCGATGTAGACGAGCCCGAGGATGAGCAGCCAGCGCTTGGTGTAGATGCTGAGCAGGTTCTTGAAGAGGACGATCACCGCCGCGCCAAGGATCGGCCCGAAGAGGGTCCCCGGTCCGCCCAGAGCGACCATGAGGAGCGTCTCCACGGAGGTGACGAGGTGCACCTCCACCGGGCTCACGAAGCCGTCGTAGTACGCCCACAGCGCCCCCGCGAGACCGGCGAACCCGCCGGCGAGAACGAAGGCCAGGTACTTGTGCAGCCAGACATCATAGCCGAGCGCGCGCATCCGCCGCTCGGTCTCGCGGATTCCCTGCAGCGAGAGCCCGAACGGGGAACGGACGACCAGCCAGAGCAGGGCAAAGGCGACGAAGAAGACGGCGAGGCTCAAGTAATGGAACGGGAGCGGGCTCGCGAGCGAGACGCCGAACAGCGTCGGCCGCGCGATCCCGGAGATGCCGTTGTCGCCCATGGTCACGCTCACCCAGCGGAACGCGAGTCCCCAGACCACCATGCCGAGGGCGAGCGTGATCATGAGGAAGTAGACGCCCACCGCGCGGATGGCGACGAAGCCGAATACCGCCGCGACCGCGGTAGCGGCGAAGACCGCCGCCAGAAGGCACACCCAGAAGGAGGCCTGGCTGCGCGTGGCGAGGATCGCGACCGCATAGGCGGCGATGCCGAAATAGGCGGCATGCCCGAGCGAGGCGAGGCCCGTGTAGCCGAGGAGCAGATCGAGGCTCATCGCGAAGATGGCGAAGATGAGGATCTGGGTGAGCAGGGTGAGCGGGTAGGGCGGCAGGAAGGGCGGGACGGCAAGGAGCAGCGCGGCGCAAGCCGAGAACGGGATCGCCCGGCGCGCGGTCATCGTTTGCCGAATAGCCCGGTGGGCTTGAGGGCGAGGATGAGCGCCATGGGAGCGAAGAGCGTGAAGTAGGAAAGCTCGGGGAAGAGCGCTTTACCGAAATTGTCGAGCAGCCCGACGACCAGGCTTCCCACCACCACTCCGTGGAAGCTGCCGAGGCCGCCTATGATCACGACCACGAAAGCGTAGGGCAGCACCTCGAAGTCGAGGCCAGGATAGACGCCGATGAAGCCCGCCCCCACCACGCCGCCGAGCGCGGCGAGGAATGCTCCGAGGGCGAAAACTCCAGCCGACAGGAGCGGGACGTTGATGCCGACTCCTTGGGCCATCTCCGCATCGTCCACGGTGGCCCGGATGCTGGCTCCAGCCCGCGTCCGCTCGAGGAAGAGCCAGAGGACGACGCCGACGGCGAACGCCACCCCGATGATGAACAGCCGGTAGAAATTGACGAAGACGGGTCCCGCCTGCACCGACTGCGCGAGGAACGCCGGCACCGCGATGTTGTACGGGTCGCCTCCCCAGACGAGCAGCGCGAGGTCCTGGAAGACGAGCGCGAATCCCATGGTGAGGAGCACTTGCGGCAGGCTCTGCCGGGTCAAGCGGCGCAAGAAGAAGCGCTCCATGCCCAGCCCGATGAGCGCGACGGCGAGCGAGCCCGAGAGGAGCGCGAGCGCGAAGCTCTTGGTTCGCGCCGCGGTGGTGAGGCCGACGTAGCCTCCGAGCAGGAAGTACGAGCCGTGCGCGAGATTCACGATCCGCAACGACGTTCCGCAACGGCAACAGGCCCGGATGTACGCGCGGCTCCTCTTCGTAGACGTCGAGGCCGGCGCCCGCGAGGGGGCCGCTGGTGAGCGCCGCGACGAGCGCGGCTTCATCGATCACCGGACCGCGCGCCGTGTTGACGAGGATGGCGCCCGGCTTGACCAGCGCAAGCTCACGCGCTCCGATGAGGTGCCGCGTTTGCGGGGTCAAAGAGCAGCTCACCGAAATGAAATCCGAGCGGCGCAGTAGGTCGCCGAGAGCGCTGAACGTCGCACCGATTTCGCGCTCCTCTGACTCGGGAAGCCGCGATCGCTTGCTGTAGAGCACCGCCATGTCGAATCCCCGGGCGCGCCGCGCGATCGAGCGGCCGATGCGTCCGAGGCCGACGATCCCGATGGTCTTGCCGTGCACGCCCGCGCCGGCGAAGTGCATCGACTGCGAACCGGGGAAGGTGCCCTTGCGCAGCGCCGCATCCGCCTCGACCACGCGCCGCGCCGCGGCGAGCAGGAGCGCGAAGTGCAGATCGGCGGTCGCCTCCGTGACGATGGGCGGAATCGTCGTCACTGCGATCTTGCGCGCGGTCGCCGCGGCGAGGTCGACCGTCGCGGGAACGATGGACATGCTGGCGATGAGGCGCAGGCGCGTGGCCTCGGCGAGGGCGCCGGCGTCGACCGCGTCGTGCATGAGGTGCACGAACACGTCCGCGCGCCGGAGGCGCTCGATCAGCTCCAATCGGGGCAGGATGCGGCTCGAGTCCCCGCCCACCTCGACGTCGGCGAGCGTGCGCAGCCGCGCGAGAGCGGACTCGGGGATCGGCTGCGAGATGAAGACGCGCGCCTTTTCGCTCATGTCACAACCCCAGCAGCTTTCTCGCCGCCTTGCCGCCCAGGATGACGGAGCGGTCCTTGCGCGAGAGCTCTCGCACCGCTACGAGGGTGCGCCTCGGATCGAGGCAGCCCATGTCGAATCGATAATCGCTGCCGACGACGACCCGGTCGTTGCCCACCAGATCGACGAGGTAGCGCAAGACGAGGTCGCTGTGAACTACCGTGTCGTAGTGGAAGCGCCGCAGGTATGCGCTCGGCTTTCGCCGCGCCTTCTCGCGCCCCTCGGGACGGACTTTATGGATGCGATCGAGGCGCCCGACGAGGTACGGGAGCGCTCCGCCGCCGTGCGCCAGGCAGACTTGCAAGCGCGGGAACCGGTCGAGGACACCGCCCATCGCGAGCCGCGCCGCGGCCACCGCCGTATCGAAGGGATTCCCGAGCCCGTTGTGCAGGTAATACGAGCGGATCCGCTCCACGCCGATCACGTCCAGCGGGTGGATGAACACGACCGCGCGGAGCGCCTCGGCCTTCGTGAAGAAGGGCAGGAAGTCGGGGTGGTCGAGATCCTTGCCGTTGACGTTGGAGCCGATCGACACGCCTTTGAGACCGAGGCCCACGGCCCGTTCCAGCTCCGCCGCGGCCTCGGGCACGTCCTGCAGCGGCACGGTTGCGAGGCCCGCCAGGCGATCGGGATTGTCCGCGACCGCCCCCGCAAGCTCGTCGTTGAACGTGCGCGCGAGGCTCGCCCCGAGCGGGCCGTCCGCCCAGTAGACCATCGGCGGGCAGAGCGAGAGCACCTGCACGTCCACGCCCGTCTTGTCCATCTCGGCGAGGCGAGGCCGCGCATCGAAGTAGTGGCGCGTGATCGGCCCGTACGGGCGCCCGCCCACCACCATGGTCGGGTCCTTGCCGTCGCGGCGGAGCGACGCGCCGTAAGGACCTCCCTCCTTCTCGATCGCTTCGAGGAAGGCGCGCGGGACGAAATGCGCGTGCAGGTCGATCACCATTCAGCGAGGCCGCGCGCCGCGATACCAGTCGAGGATCTGCTCGCCGGTCCAGAACGCCACTCCCTCGTGGCGCCCGGCGTACTCGAGGAGTTGCTCGAGGTACTTGATCTGGTGCGGCGCGCCGCTCAGGTACGGGTGGAAGGCGAGCGAGAAGATCTTCGCGCGCCGGGCGGACTCCGCGTAGAGCCGGTCGAAGGCGTCGGAGCCGCGGCGGAGGAACACCTCCGAGGGATGGTGCTGCAAGGAGAGCACCGGGATGTCGTTGATCTCCACCGGATACGGCAGCGTCGCGAGGTGGCCGTGGCGGGTGGCGATGTCGGTCGGCTCGTCGTCGTAGACCCAGTCGGCGACGTACTGGAAGCCCGCTTCCGCGAGCAAGTCGGGCGTCTCGAACGTCTCGGTGAGCCCCGGGCCGAGCCAACCCACCGGCTCCTTTCCCGCGAACCTTGCGAGCACATCCATGGTTTTCTGGATGGCCTCGCGCTCGTTCTCCACTTTGTGCATCGGCATCTGCACGTAGGAATGGCCCATGAACTCCCACCCGCCGTCGCGCGCCGCCGCGGCGATGCGAGGATAGACCTCGCAGACCCGCGCGTTGACGGAGAGCGTCGGCCGGATGCGCAACCGCTCGAGCAGCGCGTGGATGCGCCAGAACCCGACGCGCATGCCGTACTCGTGCCAGGCCCAGTTGGGCAGATCGGGCGTCAGCGTCACGCCGGTCGGCGCGGTCAGCACCTGCCGCGGCATCGGCCGTTCGATCTCCCAGACCTCGACGTTGAGGATGGGCCAGACGACGAGGCGCACTCCGGCGGGAAAGCGCAGCGGGGGGCGGTCGACGATTGCCGAATAAGTGCTCCGCTCGGTGGGCTTCACGCTCCCGCCTCCAATGCTACGGCCTGCGGCCTCCGCCCGTCGCAGGCAAAGCCCGCTCCTCCAGCGACCGACAAGGTACACTATTCCCGATGCCCCCTACGCCAGGCGAGCGCCGCCCCGTCGTCGTGTCCGGAGGCGGAATCGGCGGGCTCTCGACGGCCCTGGCGCTGTCGCGCATCGGGCAAGAGACGGTGGTCCTGGAGTCGATGCCGGAATTCAAGGAGGTCGGCGCCGGAATCCAGCTTGGTCCCAACGTTTTCAAGATGTTCGACCGCCTCGGAATTCTCGCCGCGATCGAGAGCGTGGCCGTGTTTCCCGACAGCCTGGAGATCCGCGACGCGGTGAGCGGAGAGGCGGTGATGCAGATTCCGCTCGGCGAGAAGTTCCTCGTCCGCTACCGCCATCCGTACGCCGTCATCTACCGGCCCGATCTCCTCGACGCCCTCCTGCGCGCCTGCAAGAGCTCTCCGCTCATCGATTTGCGAACCGGCAAGAAGGTGATCGACTTCGAAGATCGCGGCTCGCTCGTCGATGTGAAGACCGCGGACGGCGCCGTCGTGCAGGGAAGCGCGCTCGTCGGCGCCGACGGCCTGTGGTCGCGCATCCGCCAGCGCATCGTCGGCGACGGCGAGCCCCGGCGCGCGGGCCACATCGCCTATCGCGCGGTGCTGCCCATCGAGAAGGCCCCCGCCCGGGCGCGCGAGCACCGGGTCACGCTCTGGGCCGGCCCCAAGATCCACCTCGTCCACTATCCGCTGCGCCGGGGAGAGCTGCTCAACCTGGTGGCCGTCTTCCACAGCGACCGCTACGAGGAAGGCTGGGACGTCTTCGGCGAGCCCGCCGAGCTGCACGAAAAGTTCAAGGCGGCGCGCCCGGAAGTGCGCGAGCTTCTCGGCCTCATCGAGACGTGGCGCATGTGGGTCCTTTGCGACCGCGAGCCGATCAAGGTCTGGAGCCGCGGCCTCGTCACCCTCCTCGGCGACGCGGCGCACCCGACGCTGCAGTACATGGCGCAGGGCGCCGCGATGGCCATCGAGGACGCCGTCGTCCTCGCGCAGAAGCTCCAGGCGATGGACGGCGATTTCGCGCGCGCCGCGGTGGCGTACCAGGAGGAGCGCTACCTGCGCACCGCCCGCGTCCAGCTCACGTCGCGCTTCGTCGGCGACTACGTCTACCACCCGCGCGGAGCCGCCGCGGAGGTGCGAAACGACATGTTGCGCAGGCTCTCGCCCGAGAGCATGGCCTGGCTGTACGACGGGATCTGAGCGCGTCACAGCCCGAGATAGAGCCGCTTCACCAGATCGTTCTGCTCCAGCTCCTCGCGCGACCCACCCTCGAACTCGATGCGGCCGTGGACGATGACGTAGCCGCGGTCGGCGATGCGGATCGCCTGCGCGAGGTTCTGCTCGGCCATCAGCACGGTGAGGCCGATGCGGCGCTTCAGCTCCTCGATCTTGGCGATCACCTGCGCGACGAGGAGAGGGGCGAGCCCGACGGACGGCTCGTCGACGAGCAGGATCTTCGGCGCGGTCATGAGCGCGCGGGCGAGCGCGAGCATCTGCTGCTCGCCACCGCTCATGTTGCCGGCGAGCTGGCGTCTCCGCTTCGCGAGCGCAGGAAAGGTCTCGAAACAGAGCTGGAGGTTCTCGCCGATCTTGCGCCGCGCTTCCGGCCGATGCGCGCCGAGGAGCAGGTTCTCGTCCACCGTGAGCCGCGGGAAAAGATGCCTGCCTTCCGGTACCAGGACGATGCCCAGCTGGACGATCTGGTGCGCCGCTTTCCCGGCGAGGTCGTGTTCGACGCCGTCGAGGGTCGCGACGATGCGTCCGGCGGCGGCCGGCACGAGGCCCAGGATGCACTGCATGACCGTGCTCTTGCCGTTGCCGTTGGTGCCGAGGAGGGCGACGGTCTCGCCGTCGCCGACCCGCAGCGAGAGATCGTGGAGGACGCGCACGCCGCCGTAGGCAGCGCGGAGCCCTTCGACGCGCAGGCTACCCGCCAAGGTAGGCCCTCTCGACTTCGGGATCGCGCACCACCGTCCCGGGCGGCCCGTCGGCGATCTTCCGTCCCGCGACGAGGACGGCGATGCGCTCCGAGAAGCGCAGGACGGCGCGCATGATGTGCTCGATCAAGATCACCGCGACGCCGCGCGACTTCATCTCCAGCAAGATGGCCAGCACCTCGTCGACCTCGGAGGGCGAGAGGCCGGCGAGCGCCTCGTCGGCGACGAGGAGCTTCGGGTGCGAGGCGATTGCGCGGGCAAGCTCGAGCTTGCGCATGTCGACCTGGGTCAACTCGCGCGAAACGCGGTCGGCCTTCGCCTCGAGGCCGACCTGCTTCAGGATCGCCATCGCCTCGTCCCGCTCGTGGCCCAGGCTGCGCTGCAAGAGGGGGTGCTTCTGCGCCGCGTAGAGGAGCGGGACGCGCAGGTTGTCGAGCACCGTCATGCTGGCGAAGGGCCGGGGGATCTGGAAGGTGCGCGCGATGCCCAGGCGGATGCGGCGATGCGGGGGCATGCTGCCGAGATCGCGGCCGTCGAAGCGGATCGTTCCTCCGCCCCGCACCGTTCCGGCGATGCAGCTTGCGAAGGTGCTTTTGCCGGAACCGTTCGGTCCGATGAGGCCGACGCGCTCGCCTGTCGCGACCGAGAGGTCGACGCCCTCGAGCGCGACGAATCCTCCGAAGCGCTTGGTGACCTTGGTGGCGACGAGGAGCGACTCGCTCATCGGCGCCTCGTCCAGCCCATGATCCCGTGCGGCGCGACGGTGACGAAGACGACGAGCAGAGCGCCGACCAGGAACAGGTTCCAGTCGGCGGGGACGTTGACCTGGAGGATCTGTTGGAGCCCGCCGAGGAGCAGCGCTCCGAT
>VBKL01000184.1 GCA_005879805.1 Deltaproteobacteria bacterium
CGGCGACGAACCCGGCGGTGGTCTGACTCTCGCGGAAGCCGAAGAGTACCTGGCGCGACGTAGCGGGCTGTCCGGGCTTTAGCGCTATCTGGATGTCTTCGATTCCGCTGTTGGCGAGTGGTCCGAACACGTCGAGCGAGTAGTGCGTCGTTGCCCCGCCTTGGAGTCGGTCGGCCGCGCCGCCGAATCGGTTCCCTACCCAGATGCTCTGGTCGCTCGGATCTGCGGCAACCGCCCCGACGAAGCGCGAGGCCAGCCGCGAGGTGAGGTCCGCGACGACGGTTCCGTCCGCAGCGAGCTGCTTGAGGCCGAGGTATCCCGAGCCGACGAATGCGGTATTCGGCAGCGCCGCGATGCCGAAGACCAGATCGGCCGGCTGCTGCTCGGCGCGCGTCGGATCGTACTCGACGAACCTGTGCTGTGCGCTGTCGAATCTCACCTCGCCCATGATGTCGGGCCAGACGTCGATGCGATTGGCGAGGTAGCAGGGCGCGGCTGGACAGGGGGGAACCGAAGGAGGCGGCTGCGAGGCCGGCCCGGTGTCGTGCGCCTCGGTAAAGAAGTCGGCGGCATCGAACCGGCCCTCCTTGTTGCCGCTCGTCTCTCCCCAGTGGAGCTTCGTCGTGCGGTTGATGCCGCCGAACCAGACATCTCCGGTCGCGGGATCGACGGCGACGCCTCGATAATCGCCGGTCACGAAGTCACAGCAGCCCCCCGCGTCGTTGATCCCATTGAAGCCCGGATGACCATGTTCGCGCAGCCCGGAGCAGCCAATTTGCCCGTTGCACTTCGGGTCCCCGGCGTAGTTTGGATCCGCCCAGACGTAGCCGTGGTTGCCGCCGAACCAGAGATCGCTGGTCGCCGCGTTCCAGACGATGCGGACGACGTGGCAGATTTTCTCGCGGCCTCGCGGTTCGTTCCTGACGACGTTGGGTCCGCTGAAGATGTCGTAGTGGACGACGGTGAGCTTGCCCGCCGCGTCCACCGTCACGCGATCCGCGTCGCCGCTCTTGTAGATGGAAGGATCCGGATTCGGACCGTCCCAGTTGCCTTCGCAATCGTCCTTCACGCTGCGGTTGCGGCCCTCGTACCCCACGAACACCGTGTTCGCCGGGCCGCCCGCCACCGAGATGACCTTGAGGAACTTTGGTCCAATCGGATCCGAGCCGTCCGGCATGTAGCCGTAGGGCCTGAGGCCGTCGTCCATGGTAAAGCGCTGAAACGTCGTGGTGCCGGCGCGCATGAAGAAGAGCCCGTCCTCGCCGCCCGCCACCCAGATGTTGCCAGCCTGATCGGCGCTCACCCCGAAGACGTCATGCGGACCGCCGTTCTGCGGTCCGTAGAAGGACCAGCCGGCGGGCGCCGGCGAGGGGAAATCGACCGGTGGCGGGGGGACCCAGACCGTGCCGCCGTCGGTAGTTCCCGCGTCGGTGATTCCGCCGTCAGTACCCGCGTCCGGGGGCGGAGGAGGCGGCGGCTGCCCTGCATCGGGCGGCGTGACGACACCAGTTCCACCGGTTCCGGGGTTGCCGTCATTGCCCTTGCCGCAAGACCAGATCACCGCAGCGCCGACGAGCACCAGCCCCGCTGACCACCTCCAGAACGCCATTGCTTCCCTCCATCATGCAGGCGCACGCCTGCTCGCTCAGCGATGGAGAAGCACGACGCGTACCAGCTACCGAGCGCCCGCCTGCCGAGCAGGAACCAGGGTCTACGGGGAAAGAGCGCCCAAGGACGTGGAAGCGGCGTTCCCTGATTGGGTCAGCGGTGCCATCGGGATCGTCGCCGGTTGCCCTTCGGACACGCGGCGGAGCGGCGCCCAGTGCTCGCAGCAGGCCGCGAATGCACAGAGCGCATAGGTGAACCACGACAGCGCGTACCCGGAGAACTGCTGGCAAACGAGGTACCCGACGAGCGCGGCGAAGACCGCCCGCGCCTCGTTGGCCATCTCTCCGTTGCGGGCGCGGAAGGCGGACCACAGCGAGCAGCCGAGGAACACCAGCATACCCAGGAGGCCCACCACACCGAGGTCTCCGAGCACCTCGAGCTGGAGGTTGTGCGCCACGTAGCGCTGCCCGTCTCCGTATTCGATCGGCGCGTAATGGGTCCACGCGGCGAGAAAGGCCGATTCTCCGACGCCGAGGAGGGGACGCTCCTTGAAGATCCGTTCCGCCACCTGCCACGCCATCAGGCGGTCCTGGACGGAGAGGTCCTCCTCGTAGCTGGCGATGGTTTCGTTCCGCGCCCAGAAGGAAGCCGGCGCCCAGAGGAACACGCCGGCGGCGGCGAGCACCGCAAGGGTGCCCGCGATCAGCTTCCGCTTCGAGGTCAGCGCCCAGACCACCACGGCGGCGGCGAGACCCAGGGATCCTCCGCGCGAGTGGGTTGCGATGATTCCCATCAAGAGCACCGGGACGCCCGCGAGCGCGACGATCCGCTTCCAGTAGCGGTCCCCTACGGTCACCAGGTACAGGAGCAGGGGGACCGCGGCGACGAGCGCCATCGCATCGTGGTTCGGGTCCGCCAACACGCCGAGCCAGCGGCCGCGGAAGCCTTCCACGAGCAGCTCGTCGTGCCACCAGTTCCAGAAGGTTCCCCAGCCCGGCACGATCGCGGCGAAGGCGTAGAGCATGATCGCGACCCGGATCCGCTTCGGCGTCGTCAGCGCGTTGATGACCGCGACGAAGAAGAGGAAGTGCTTCGCGATTTCGAGGCCGCCGTGGATCGAGCTCGGCGGATCGACGGACCAGATCGGCGAGAGCACAGCCGTCGTGCAGTAGATGCCGAGAGCCAGTGAACGCCATCCGAGCCACAGCGGCCGGTTGGTGAGCATCCGGAAGGCGAGAAGTCCGCCGAGCGCCGCGATGGAAAGCACCAGGGCGAGGTGGAGCGGCTCCGTCTCCGGGAACCACTGGGCGGGCGAAAGATAGAGTTGCGCGAGGAAGAGCGTGGCCGCAGCGCACGCGATCTGGCCGATCCGTCGCGCCTGCCAGTTGCGAATCGGTTGCATGCCGGCATCGATCCGGGTCTGGATGGCATCGACCTGAGAAACGGTGCTCATCTGCAAGGCCCCTCCCTGGGCTGGCCAACCAGGCCCTCGAACGCGGCTCAAGGTATGCACGGGCCGGCCCCGGCAACTGTCGAGTACGCGACGACGCGCGGAGCCGTGCAGCGATGCTCAGCAAGTTCCCTTGCTGACGCACTCGTGGAGGACCTCGAGATGGCTCCAGACCTGGCCGTTCCAGTCGAGGCCGTCGTCCTTTTCGTGCCAGACCCCAAGGTAGCCATCGCCGGGCCCCTTCGGATCCTGCTGGCAATCGACCTGGAAGTCGGTCGCGGGCGGACCGGTCCAGCAGTCGGTATGGGGCTTTCCCGTCGCCGCGTTGATGGTCATGCCACGGGCGAATCCCAGCCAGGGATCAGAAACCTTCATGCTCGTGTACTGGTTTCCGGACTCGGTCTGCCAGGCGAAGTAGAAGTCGGTCCCCGTGTCCATGACGATGGCGCCGTAGACCACGAGTGTGCGGAGGAAGACCTTCTTCCATTCGGGCACTCTCGACATCGCCTTGCCGTCGATGTGGGCAAGGTCGGCGGCGGCGCCCGAGCGCGTGAGGTTGAGATGAAGGCGGGCACCCATTGGAGGCGCGTAGCGATTCCCCTTCGGTGTGTGCGCGGCAGCATCGGTGCAGGGCATGCCGGAGTTCGTGGAGGCCGGATACACGGTGGTCCCGTCGGTGCAGCGGATGGTGATGGCGAGCGCGTGTTCGACATACGACCGTCGAGCACTCGCGTCGGCCAACTCCTCGAAGCGGACGCGGCCCGCTAGATTGCCCACCCTGCCCGCGTTGCCTTCGCCCCGGCACACGCCTCCGGCGCACCCGGAGAGGCCGTCGCCATCGATCTTCGTGATCCCCGCCCAGTCCGTGGCTATGGTGCCGCCACCGCCGGGAAGCGGCGAAATCGCGACGTGCCACAAATCGAATTCGGTACTGGTGGTCTGGTCGATGAACGTCAGATGACGGTCATGCGACTCGTCCTTGGCGGCCTCGTTGCCACCTTGGATCTCTGCCCCGGCCGGCGCATGTCCTTTGAGGTGAGCGGCGCTGCAGTCTCCCCACTTGCAAGAGACAGCGTAAAGCGGATCCGCCGGCGTGCCCCAGTAGGTGGGCCACCCTCCTGTACCGTCGTCGTACACGGCCAGGTTGGCGGGCTGCTTGTGCCGGGAAAGATCTCCCAGCAGTCGTTCCACGATCAGCTCCGACTTCGCCATCAGGCGCGGGTTCGCAGGGACCTTGCGGTTGAAGGGGCTATTGCTCGAGTACGGCCGCCAGCTCGCGGGCGGGAATTGGCCGTGGGCGCAAACCGCCCCGCCGCAAGCGCCGGAACCCGCGTCGGCAGCAGCCATGCGCGATTCGACCGCGCTCGAGGCGGTCGCATCCGCCGCTGACGCGGACCCGGTCGTCCGGGCTGACTTGCAAGCGATTACGAGCAGCAGGGCGGCCGCGAGCCTTTTCATCGGCCGACCGCAATAACATGTGGGTACTTCGACGGCACGCGTCGAAAAACGGACGACGTACCGCTGCCTGCTCGTAAAGAGAGAGGAATAGCGACCCGTTGCTTCCGTCGACGGCAGCATCCACCTTCAGCCGCACGAAAGGCAGGAGGGGGTGTGGACGAGCGCACTACCAGTTTGCCGTCACTCGATGGGTTGAACAGGCAGCATCGGCCAGGAAGCGACAAGAGTCCGGCCCCGGCGCTCTGGGAGCTCCGTTCGCGCCCGATCGACGAGATCTTGCAGAAGCGAAAGGGGCTGCGCCGGAAGCTCCTGGAAAACCCCGCGCTGCGCCCGCTGCGCGTGGCCGTTCTCGGCGGCACGACCACCAACGAGCTCGCAGACCTGCTCGAGCTCCTGCTCCTCGCCGACGGCTTCCGGCCGGAGTTCCGTCAATCGGATTACAACCGCTTCTACGAGGATGCGACCGTCGACGTCGGGACCCTGGTCGATTTCAAACCCGACCTGGTCTACCTGCACACGCACTTCTTGAACGTATCGCGCTATCCCTCGCCTGGTTTCACCGAGGACGATCTGCAGGCGCGGGTCTCCGACGAGCTCCAGCGCTTCAAGGGGATGTGGGAATCCATCCAGCAGAATCTCCACTGCCCCGTCATCCAGAACAACTTCGAGCACCCGCCGTTCCCGGCGATGGGAAATCTCGATTCCACCGCGTCGGGCGGCCACACGCGCTTCGTCCAGGAGCTGAACCTCGCCTTCGCGAAGTGCGCGGCCGCGGATCGGCGGCTCCTCGTGCACGACGTGAATTCGCTCTCCGCGCGCATGGGCCATGCGCGCTGGTTC
>VBKL01000052.1 GCA_005879805.1 Deltaproteobacteria bacterium
CGTCGCCGGGCATGTGTGTGAAACCGCGCGCGGTGAGAGCGTCCGCGCTCGCCTTCTGCGGCGCGCGCCCGCTCGCGTCGAGGCCGAAGACGCGGCCCGCTCCCGCGTCCCAGACCTGGGCGAAGAGATCTCCGCCGATGCCGCACGACATCGGCTCGACCAGCCCGAGCATCGCGTTGGCGGCGATGGCCGCGTCGACCGCGGTGCCGCCGCGCTTCAGCATCTCCACTCCGACCAGCGCGGCGAGCGGGTGGCTGGTCGCCACCATTCCATGGAGAGCGTGGACGACGGAGCGGCCGGTGGAACCGGGCCGGCGCAGATGCCGGGAAACTCCGATGGCGATCTCGGTCATGGCCCCATCCTCATAGCGCCAGATACGCCTTGCGCACGAGGTCGTTGCCGAGCAACTCGCTGCCGGTGCCGGTCAGGGTGACGCGGCCCGATTCGAGGACATACGCCCGGTCGGCCATGCGCAGGGTCTTCTGCACGTTCTGCTCGACGAGAAGGATGGTCATGCCGAGCTTGCGGATCTCGGCGATGGTGCGGAAGACCTGCCCGACCACGACCGGCGCGAGCCCGAGCGAAGGCTCGTCGAGGATCAAGAGCCGCGGCTCGCTCATGAGCGCCCGCGCGATGGCGAGCATCTGCTGCTCTCCGCCGGACAGCGTCGCCGCCTCCTGCCTCCGGCGCTCCTTGAGCCGCGGAAATAGCTCGTACGCCCTGGAGAGGTTCTCCGCTCGCCGCGACCGGGCGCGACGCAGATAGGATCCCAGAAGGAGATGCTCCTCCACCGACATGCTCGGGAACATCTGCCGGCCCTCGGGAACACAGGCGATGCCCCGGTCCACCACCTCGTGCGCAGGGTGGGTCTCGATGCGATCGCCTTTGAACTCGATGGTCCCGCGCCTTCTGCGCAAAAGCCCCGTGACGCAGCGGATGAGCGTCGTCTTGCCCGCGCCGTTGGAGCCGACGAGCTCGACGATCTCGCCCTCCTTCACCGAGAGCGAAGCCCCGAAGAGCACCGGCGCGTCGCCGTAGGCGGCATGCAGGTCGCGCACCTCAAGCATCGTCGCTCCCGAGGTAGGCGGCGACGACCTGGGGATCCTGGGCGACGGTGACAGGCAATCCCTCCGCGATCTTCTTGCCGTGATCGAGGACCACCACGCGGTCGGAGAGGCCCATGATCACCTTGAGGATGTGCTCGACGATGACGATGGTGACGCCGCCTTCGCGGACCCGCCGGATGATCTCGATGGTGGCGGCGACCTCGGATTCGTTGAGGCCGCTCACCACTTCGTCGAGCAGCAAAAGGCGCGGACGCAGCGATAGCGCCTTGGCGATCTCGAGACGCTTGCGCGCGGCCTGGGTGAGAGCCGAGGCGGGCTCGTGCGCCCTGCGTTCCATGCCGAGCAGGGCGAGGACGCGCATCGCCTCGCCTTCCGCGCTCCGCAGCGCGCGTTCGCGCAGGAACGCTCCCACCATCACGTTCTCCAGGACGGTGAGTCGCGGGAAGGGCCGCACCACCTGGAAGGTGCGGCTCACGCCCCGGCGCGCGAGGCGGAAGGGGCTGAGCCCCGTCACGTCCTCGCCGAAGAGCGAGATGGTCCCTCGCGTCGGACGCAGATAGCCGGAGACGAGGTTGAAGAGCGTCGTCTTGCCGGCGCCGTTCGGGCCGATGAGCCCGACGATCTCTCCCTGCCCGACGTCGAAGTCGACGCCGTCGACGGCGCGGACCCCGCCGAAGTCGCGCCTCAGCTGGCGGACGGAGAGCGCGACGGCCATGGCCAGAGCCTGCGGTAGAGGCGGAGCACGCGGCCCGAGAGCCCGTCCGGCGCGTAGCGGACGACGAGGACGATGACGATCCCGTAGATGAGCAGGCTCCTCTGCTGCAGCAGGTTGCGGAACCCTTCCTGGAAGGCGAGCAGCACGAGCGCGCCGAGCGCCGGCCCCGTGATGGTGCCCATGCCTCCGACGATGGACATGAGCACGAGCTGGATCGACAGATCGAGCGCGTAGACGCCCTGCGGCTCGAAGAAGGAGAGATAGATGCCGTAGAGGCAGCCGCCGAGCGACGTGAGCGCCGCGCTCGCGCAAAAGGCGACGAGCTTCACGCGCAGCGGATTCACGCCGAGCGCCATCGCCGAATCCTGGTCCTCCCGGATGGCCTCGAGATAGAAGCCGGCCCGCGACCCGGCGACGTAGAGCGCGGACATCAGCGCCACGAAGAGCAGCGCGAGCCCGAGATAGAATTCGACACGCCGATCGTAGAGGTCGAGGCCGAAGAGGGGAGGCAGGTCCTGGAGCGATACTCCCTCGGGGCCGCCCGTCAGGGACGACCAGTTGTTGGAGACGATGCGCAGCACCTCGGCGACCGCGATCGAGGCGAGTGCGAAATACGCTCCGCGCAGACGGAAGGTGATGAAGCCCCACACCGCGGCGAGGAGCACGCAGGCGGCGACCGCGGCCAGCAAAGCAAGCCACATCGGGACCTGGGCGCGCTGGAGCAGCGTGAAGGTGTACGCGCCCAGCCCGACGAAGGCGGCATGACCGAGGGAAAGCTGACCGGCCCAGCCGCCGATGAGGTCCCAGGCGGTGGCGAGCGCCGCGAACAGCACCAGCGAGACGCCGAAGTTGAGCGCCCGCGGCAGGATGAAAGGATAGAAGGCCAGCACGGCGATCGCGGCGCAGATGCCGAGCGCGGCGCGCGCCCGCCGCTGCACGCGCTGCGAGCGCAGGACGGGCGTTGCCGCCTCAGACATGGGACGATCCGAACAGTCCCTGGGGGCGGACGAGCAGCACGAGGAGGAAGGCGATGAGCCCGAAGGCGTCGCGATATCCGGTCGCCCCGAGACCGGCGCCGACCGACTCCACGATCCCGAGCAAGAGCCCGCCCCAGATGGCCCCGACGATGCTCCCCATTCCCCCGAGGACGGTCACGACGAAAGCCTTCAGGGTGAAGATTCCACCGACGGTGGGGAAGACGTAGAGCGCGGGCAGGAGCAGGACGCCCGCCGCCATGGAGAGCACGATGCCGATGCCGAACACGGCGGTCTGCACGAAGCGCGTGTCGACCCCTTGCAGCTCCGCGGCGTCGCGGTTCTGCGCCGCCGCGCGGATGGCGCGGCCCAGGTCGGTGCGCGTCAGGACGAGGAACAGCCCGGCGACGACGATCACGGTGAGCGCGAAGGAGACGAGCAGCGGCACAGACAGCGTGACGGGGCCGATGGCGACCGTCCGCGTCGAGTAGGACGTGTAGATCGTCTCGGGATGCGCGCCGAAGATGAGCAAGAGCGAATTGCTGAGGATGAGCCCCACTCCGACGGTCATGAGGATGAGCGAGTGCTCCGCGGCGTTCTGGATGGGAGCGAGGAGCACGCGTTCGACGAACGCGCCGAGGAGGAACCCGGCGGGCGCGACTACCACCAGCGAGAGATAGGGGTCGAGGTGGAACGAGCGGAAGAGCGCGAAGGCGATGTACATGCCGACGGCCATGAACTCGCCGTGCGCGAAGTTGACGATGCGCATCACCCCGAAGATGAGCGAGAGCCCGATCCCTACCATCGCGTACACGCCGCCCGTGAGGACGCCGGAGGCGACCGTCTGGACGAACCCGATGAGGTCCATCAATTGCTCTCGCGGCGCTTCTCCCAGGGAGGAGTGGGATACGCCGGCTTGCCGGAAGCGACCTCCTTCGGCCAGACGACGACGAACTTGCCCTTCTGCACCTGGATGAGGAGCGAGGGCGCAGGGTTCTGGTTCTTGAAACCGTTCTTGTCCTCGAAGGAGACGGGGCCGAACGCCGTCATCAGCTTCACCTCGCGGAGCGCCTTGCGGATCGCCTCGCGATCGGTCGAGCCGGCTTTCTTGATGGCTTCGGCCACCGCGAGAAGGCCTCCGTACGACTTCGCCGCGTGGTGCGATGGCTCGGCGTTGAGCTCCTTGACGAGGCGCTTGTAGAGATCCTGCGCTCCCGGGAACTTGGCTTCGGGCCGCCAGGGAGAAGCGCTGAAGACGTACTCGGCGGCGTCGCCCGCGCCGGTGATGAACTGCGGCAGCGCGTATCCGGTAGCGCCCACCGCGATGAACATCTTGGGGCTCAGGCTCACTTCCTTCGCCTGGCGCAGGAGCGTGGCCGCGTCTTCCTCGTAGCTCGAGAGCGCGACGACGTCCGGATGCGCCGACTTGAAGCCGTTCAGCGTGGGGCGGAAATCGGTGAGGCCGCGATCGTAGGCCTGGGCGCCGACGATCTCGTAACCGAGCTTCTTGCACTTCTCGCGCACCGACGCCTCGGTCGAGTGGCCGAGCGC
This sequence comes from Deltaproteobacteria bacterium, assembly GCA_005879805.1. Lineage (GTDB taxonomy): Bacteria > Myxococcota > Myxococcia > Myxococcales > 40CM-4-68-19 > VBKO01. Next base: position 4,308 of record VBKL01000052.1, read on the forward strand.
GTCGTTGGAGACCAGCACCGCCACGGTCTTCAGGTCCGGGAAGCTCTTGATGAGATCGAACGAGGCATCGGCGTAGGCGTCGGTGGTCTGGCCGACGCGGAAGACGTAGGGAGAGCCGGGCTTGGTGATCGAGGTGTCGGCGGAGTTGGTGTTGACGAGAGGCACCTTGAGCCGGCTGAGATATCCGGCGAGCGGCTTGGTGATGCTGGAGGCGAAGGCGCCGAGGATTACCGGGACGTTCTGCCCGGCGAGCTTCTCGGCGGCGGCGAGGCCGGCGTTCTGGTTGCTGGCGTCGTCCTCGATGAGGAGCTCGATGGGCCTGCCGAGCACACCGCCCTTCTCGTTGATCTCCGCGGCGGCGACATTGTATCCCGCGACCTCCATGGCGCCGAAGGTGGCGAAACTGCCCGAGCGCGAGGTGATCACCCCGAGGCGGATCGGGTCCGCGGGAGATGCGGGGCGGGAAGCGCAGAGGAGCAGGGCCGCAATGGCGAAGAGTCGCAGGCGCATGGGCGCGCAAGCTAGCACCCCGCGATGCGAGGGTTCAAAGTCGTTTTCGCCAGAGTAGATAAGCGGGCACGCCGGCGAGGGTGAAGCCCAGCCCGGCGAGGCTGTGCACCGGATCGGCGACGAACGTGGCGACGACCACGGACCCGCAGACCGCGATGAAGGCCAGCGTCGTGACGGGGTGCCCGGGCATGGCATGCGCGCGCCGTTCTCCAATGCTGCGGCCTTCGGCCTCCGCCCGTCGCGGGCAAAGCCCGCTCCTCCTCCGGAAGACGAAGAGGCCCCCCGCCGTGAGCGCGAAGAACACGAAGTCGATAGCGACCACGTAGCGGAGGATCGCCTCGTAGGTTCCGAGCAGCGCGAGCGCGATCGTCACCGCACCCTGCAGTCCGATGGCGACGGCCGGCACTCGCGTGCGCCGGCTCACTCGCGCGACGGTGCGGAAGAAGAGGCCGTCCTCCGCCATCGCGAAATAGACCCGCGGCGCGGTGAGGATCGATTGGCTCAAGAAGCCCAGCGTCGAGAGCGCGATTCCCGCCGAGATGGCGGCGCCGCCCCTGCGGCCGAGCGCGCGCGTCATCACGTCGAACGCGGGAGCCGCGGTCGCCGAAAGCCCGAGCGGTCCCAGGGTCCGGAGGCAAATGAAGACGACCAGCGAGTAGAGGGCGATCACCCCGCAGACGCCGGCAATGAGCGCGCGCGGCAGATCGCGGCCTGGATCCCGCATCTCGCCGGCGATGAAGGACGCGGTCTGCCAGCCTCCGTAACAGAAAAGCACCGGGATGAGCGCGGCACCGAACTCGGGGATCGAGCTCGGAGGTCCGTCTACCGCGGGCGACGGTCCTGCGAAGGCGAATCCGCATACGACGATCGCGAGGAGGGCCCCGATCTTCAGCACCATGAGGAAGCTCTGCACGGCGCTTCCGGCGCGGACGCCGAAGCAGTTCACGACGGTGAGCAGCGCGACCGCGAGCGCCGCCAGCGCGCTCTCCGAAAGCGGCACCGGGACCAGCTCGCGGAAGTACCGTGCGAACGCGATGGCGGTCGCCGCCATCCCTCCGCTCTGGATGACGAGCAAGAGCGCCCAGCCGTACAGGAATGCTGCGAGCGGGCTGTATGCGTCGCGCAGATAGGCATACTGCCCGCCGACCCGAGGGCGGCTCGCGGCCAGGTCGGCGTAGACGAAGGCCCCGAGGAGCGCCGCGGCGCCACCGACGAGCCAGGCGCCGAGGATGAGGACAGAGGAATGGACGCTGCGGGCGACGACCGCGGGATTGAGGAAGATGCCGGACCCGATCATTCCCCCCATCACGATCATGGTCGCGTCGAAGGGCCCGATGCGGCGCGCGAGCGCGGCTTTGCCCGGGCGCGGCGCGACATTTGCGTCGATCCCTTCGTCGCTTTCGCCAGTCACGGGAACGACGGTAGCAAACCCGAGCCCCGGCATTGTGATCGAGGACCTCGCGGACTATCCTCGCCGCCCTTTCCTACTCCCGGAGGCACACCCATGAAGATGCGTGAGGCGCTGGTTCTCGCGGTGCTCTTGACGGTCTCCTCGTTCGGCTTCGACCGCAAGCATGCCGAGACCTTCGCCCGGCTTCCGAACGATCGGGCCAACCCGGAAGGTCTGGCGGTCGACCGCAAGACCGGCGACGTCTACGCGGCGGACTTCGAGGTGAAGAGCAACCCGCCAGGCCACGTCGTCGTGTTCGACAGGAACGGTCATTTCCTGCGCGATGTGGCGGTCGCCGGATCGAGCAACCTGCTCCTCGGCCTCGACTTCCATCCCACCTCGCACAAGCTGCTCGTCATCGATTTCGGGAACGGCAACGTCCTCGACGTGAACCCGAGGACCGGCGCGGCGACCATCTTCTCGGCCATCGGTCCCGGCTCCGGCCTCAACGCGCTCACCTTCGACGACGCGGGGTTCGTCTACGTCTCCGATTCGTTCCAGGGAATCATCTATAGGATTCCGCCCACCGGCGGCCCGGCGGCCGTCTGGAAGCAGGATCCACTCCTCACCACGACCGGTGTGCCGCCCTTCGGCGCGAACGGCATGGCCTTCAACAAGGCGCGATCGCTACTCTTCGTCGCCAACACCGGAAACGACACCATCGTCCAGATCGTCAACGCCGGCGCGACCGGCGGGACGGCGACGGTCTTCACCAACAGCATCAACGGAGCCGACGGCCTCATCATCGACGAGCAGGACAATCTCTGGGTGTGCGCCAACCAGGGCGACGAGATCGTCATCGTCGACAACACCGGAAAGGTGATCGCCAAGCTCGGCGACTTCGACGGGCTGAAGGGGAATGCCGAGCCCAACGGGCTCCTCTTCCCGGCCAGCCTCGTCTTCGCGGGCGATTCGCTCCTGGTGACCAATCTCTCGCTCGACCTCCGTCTCTTCGGGTCCAACACCGTCGACGCGCAATGGGCGGCGCAGGTCCGGACCCACACGCTCGCGCGGCTGCCGCGCAGGATTCCGAAGCTCGGGGAGGCACGGTGACCGCGCCACGATGACGGATAGCCCCCCGGAAGCGGTCCAGGCACGAATCGCCGAGCTGGAGCGGCAGCTACTGGAGCTGCGCGGGAGCGACCCGGCGCCGCAGGCGGCGCTGATCGTGACCGCGCTCGGGGACGGACGGATCCTCCAGGCGAGCGACGGATTCGCGGAGCTTTCCGGCTATCGGCGCGACGAGCTTCTCGGCCGTTCGACGCTCGAGCTCGGCCTGTGGCGCGATTCTGCCGATCGGGACCGTGCCCTGCAGCGACTCGCCGCGCAAGGAGGGCGGGGCACGGCGCGCTTCGTGCTCCGCCGCCGCGACGGAACGACCTGCGAGGTCATCGGCCAGGTGGAGACCGTCGCCATCGGCGGCGAGCAGGTGGTGGTCACCGCCCTGGAGATGCCGACGGCAGATCTGTTGCTGAGGTCGATGCGCGAGAGGGACGAATCGCTCGACTTCATCCTCAGCAACGCGCCGCTCATCCTCTTCAAGACCGATCGGGAAGGCGTCCTCGTCTTCGACGCGGGCAAGGCGCTCGCCAGCCTCGCGATCAAGCCCGGGGAGCTGGTCGGGAAGTCGATCCTCGAGCTCTATGGCGCCATTCCGGTGCTGCTCTCCGACGGATCCGTGATCAGCGTCGCCGAGCTCTTCCGCAGGGTGATGACCGGGCACGTGATCCTGGGGAGGACCGAAGTGTCCGGCACCGTCCTCGAAAACTGGCTCGCGCCCTGGCACGACCCGTCCGGCGCCATCGCCGGGATGATCGGGATGTCGATCGACGTGACCGAGCGAGCGGCGCTGGAGACGCAGCTTCTCCACGCCCGCAAGCTCGAAGCCTTGGGGAGGCTGGCGGGCGGCGTCGCCCACGACTTCAACAACATGCTCTCCGTGATCCTCGGCTACTCCGAGATCCTGTTCGAGGAGTCCGCGCCCGAGGACCCGCGCCGCGCGGAGCTCGAGGAAATCGTCGCCGCCGCGCGTCGATCGAGCGAGCTGACGCGCCAGCTTCTCGCCTTCGGACGCAAGCAGGTGCTGCGGCCGCGGCCCCTCGATCTCGGCGCGCTCCTCGCCCGACTCGACCGGATGCTGCGCAGGCTCATCGGCGAGCACATCGACGTCATCACCCGCGTCCCGCCCGAGGTCTCCTGCGCCCTCGCCGACGAGGGCCAGCTCGAGCAGCTCATCGTCAACGTCGCGCTCAACGGACGGGACGCGATGCCGAGCGGCGGCCGGCTCTACTTCTCGGTGGGCGAGGCGACGGTCGCCGAGGCCGAGGCGCGCCGCCGCTCGCTTCCACCCGGCCGGTACGTCGTGCTCTCGGTGGGCGACACCGGCGCCGGCATGAACGCGGAGACGCTGTCCCACATCTTCGAGCCTTTCTTCACCACCAAACAGCCCGGGCACGGGACGGGGCTCGGGCTCTCGACCGCATACGGATTCGTTCGTCAGAGCGGCGGCGACATCGAGGTGGAAAGCGCTCCGGGACAGGGGACGACATTCCGCGTCTACCTGCCGGCGACCGGGCAGCGAGCGGCAGCGGCTCTCGAGGCCACGGAAGGACGCCCGCTCATCGGCAACGAAGCGGTGCTCGTCGCCGAGGACGAGGCGATGGTCCTCCACGTCGCGACCGAGTTGCTCCGGCGCGCCGGGTACAGCGTAGTCGGGGCGCAGAGCGCGGCCGAGGCGCTGGAGATCGCCTCGACGCCGCAGGCGATCGATCTCCTTCTCACCGACGTATTCCTCGGCGATCTGTCCGGCCAGGAGCTGGCGGCGCGGATCGCGAGCGCGCGACCGGCGCTGTGCACCGTGTACATGTCGGGGTACTCGGCGGAGGAGGTGCCGGAGCCGCTCGTGCAGAAGCCGTTCGCGGCTGGCTCGCTCCTCCGCGCCGTGCGCGACGCGCTCGACAGCCGCACCCCTCCGGCGAGTAGCGGTGCCTGACGATCACGGCCGCTTGCCGAAGAGCGCCAGCGCCACTCCGCAGAGGATGGAGGAACCAGAGAAGCGCGGCTACCGGCAGCGTGCGGGCGAAATTTCCTGCCGTATCGACCAGGGCGGAGCCCGTCTTGCGCGCGAAGAGCGAGTAGGCGCCCCAGGCGGCCCCCGCCGCGGCCATGGAGAGCGAGGCGAGCAGGGTGGCGGAGCGAGCCGACGGCACCGCCAGCGCGACCAGCCCGACCAGGGCGAGAAAGAGGCCGGCGAAGGCCTGCAGGCCGGGCCGCTCGCCGCGGACCACGCCCGTGCCGACCATGGTGAGCTGCACCGACCCGAAGAGGATCAGGGCACCGACGCCCGCGGGCAATCGCACGTACGCGAAGGAAAAAGCCACCGCATAGAGGAGCAGCGCGGCCGCCGAGCGCCACGCGCCGCGCAGCCGGCCGCCGGTCAAGATGGCGAGCAGGATCGCGCCGCAGCCGAGGCGGACGGCGGTGAACCGCGCCGGATCGATCGCTCCCGACCCGAGCGCCGCGCGGCAGAGCAGCGAGTTGGCGGCGAAGCAGATCAGCGCCAGGGCGGTGAGGCCCGCGACGCGCGCCGCCGGGAGCGAGACGGGGGCTGCTAGCGCGCGCAAGTTCGGAAACCCGCGAAGATGTCGCGACGGTCCGGCGTGTAGAAGTTGCGGTAGGTGTTGCGCAACAGGCGTGCGCGGGTCGCCCAGCAGCCGCCGCGCAGAACTTTGTGAGTCCCGAACCAGGGCTGCGAGTACTCCTTGTACGGATCGACCTCGAATCCCGGATACGGCTCGAAGCCGGTGGCGGTCCACTCCCAGACGTTGCCGATCATCTGCCGGCATCCGTAGGCGCTGTCGCCTTCGGCGTGCGCCGCGACTGGAACGGTGCCTCCGGCGCGGCCGTCGAGATTGGCGAAGGTCTCTGTCGGCTCTTCCTCTCCCCAGGGAAAGCGGCGCTTCGCCGGGGTCGAGGCAGCGAGCTCCCATTCCGCCTCGGTCGGCAGCCTGCGCCCGGCGAAGGCGCAGAATGCTTCGGCCTCGTACCAACTGACGTGGATGACGGGATGGTCGGGCGGAAGCGGGCGGAGCGAATCGTAGCGGCGATGCGCCCAGCCGCCGTCGGTGCGCTCCCAGTACACCGGCTTCTGCGCCCCGCACCCCGCTCGCCATCGCCAACCCTCGGGACTCCACAGCCGCTGGTCGCGATACCCGCCCGCTTCGACGAAAGCGGCGAACTCGGAATTGGTGATCGGGGCTCGGGCCATCCGGAAGGGAGCGATAAGGGCCTCGTGCGCCCATTTCTCGTTGTCGAAGACGAACGAGGTGCCGCGCTCGGCGCCGAGCCGATAGCGCCCGCCCGGCACCGCGACGTCGCCCGGCAGCTTTCCCATGCAAGGCGGCTCCGGTCGCGCGAAGGGATCGGAATAGCCCAGCGTCTGCCGGGTGTACGCGAAAGCCTCGTCGTGCATGTCCTCGTGGAAGAGGGCGAGCTGGTGGAAGTAGGCGCCATCGTCGAGCCGCAGCGCCGCGATCGATCGCTCGAGGACCGTGGCCAGGTACTCGAGCGCGGATTTGCGATCGAGAAGGGGCAGGTCCCAGCGCGTGTCGTGCGCCACCCTGGCCGAGTCGTAGAGCGCGTCGGAATTGGCCACCAGCGGGGCGCGCCCGCCCGCGGCACGCAGCGTCCAGAATTCCTGGAACCAGGCGACGTGGCCCATTTCCCAGAGCGGCGGATTGACGATGTCGAGCCTGGGCCCGAGTAGCTGCACGCCGTCGAGATCGGCAACGAGGAGCAGCGTGCGCGCACGCGCGTCGCGCAGGGCCTTTTCCAGTGGATCCATTGCCTTCCCGGATCATAGTCTCTCTCGCGCGTGCGTGTCGCGCTGATCTGCCCTGCTCCTTCGGGATCGCGGCTCGGGAACCGGGTCACCGCTCTGCGCTGGGCGGCGATGCTCCGAGCGGCAGGCCATCGCGCGTGGCTCGTCGACCCGGGCGCGGCTCCCGCCTGCGACGTGCTCCTTGCCTTGCACGCGCGCAGGTCGGCCTCGTCAGTGGTCCGATCGCGCGAGGAGGCGCCGGAGCGCCCCATCGTCGTCGCGCTCACCGGCACCGATTTGTACGTGGACATCCACCGCGACGAGGAGGCGAAGCGGTCGCTGGCGCTCGCCGATCTCCTCATCGCGTTGCACGGACGCGCCGCGGAAGAGCTTCCGGCGGGGATGAGGGAGAAGGTCCGCGTCGTGCCGCAGTCGGCGCCTCCGGTGCGCGCGACGCGGCATGCCTCGACTGGCACCTTCGAGGTGGCCGTCGTCGGACACTTGCGCGACGAGAAGGATCCCCTGCGCACGGCGCTCGCGGCGCGGCTCTTGCCGGAAGCGTCGCGAGTGCGGGTCGTTCATGCCGGTGCGCCGCTCACGCCGGCCTGGAAGCGAGCCGCGCTGCGCGAGGAGCGCGAGAACCCGCGCTACCGGTATGTCGGCGAATTGCCGCTCGCGAAGGCGCGGGCGCTCATCGCTCGGGCCCGGGTGATGGCGCTCACCTCGCGATTGGAGGGCGGAGCCAATGTCGTTTCCGAAGCGGTGGCGGCGGGGACGCCGATCCTCGCGTCGCGGATCCCGGCGATGGAGGCGATCCTGGGAGAGGGGCACCCCGGGCTGTTCGAGTACGGAGATACCGAGGCGCTGGCGGCGCTGCTGGAACGGGCTGAACGGGATCCGGCGTTTTTGCGGGAGCTTGCGCGGAGGTCCCGGGCTTTGCGCGGGGCACTGTCGCCGCGGAGGGAGCGGGATCGGTTGATGGCGGCGATGAACGAGGCTGCACGGCTCGCAAAGGAGTAGAGATCCTCGACGGCCGCTGAGGCTTGACGCTGCTTTCCTGCGGTGCTAGTTCCCTAGCACGTGCTAGTTTTCTAGCACCGGCGCGGGGAGGGACCCGTGAAGAAGGCAGGCCTCGAAGATCTCAGCCGTCGCGAGCGGCAGATCATGGACATCGTCTATCGCGAGGGCCGGGTCAGCGCGACCGACGTCCTCGCCCGGCTCGCGGATCCTCCGAGCTATTCGGCAGTCCGGGCGATGCTCCGCATCCTCGAGAACAAGGGCCATCTCCGCCACGAGCTCGACGGCAACCGCTACCTCTACCTGCCGACCTTGCCGATGCACCGGGCCAGCCGGTCGGCGCTGCGCAACGTGCTGGAGACGTTTTTCGAAGGCTCGACCGAAAAAGCGGTGGCGGCGCTCCTCGATCTTTCCCGCGACGAGCTTTCCGACGAAGATCTGGAAAGGCTTTCCCGCCTCATCGGCGAGGCGAGGAAGGAGGAGCGCTGATGGACGCGCTCGATCTGCAGTTCGGCCGCTTCGTCCTCGACATCGCCGTGAAGACCACTGCGCTGCTCGCCGTTACCGGTATCGCGCTGCTCGCGCTGCACAAGGCGTCGGCCGCGACGCGGCACCTCGTCGCCGTGGCCGGCCTCGCCGGCGCCCTCGCCATTCCCGCGCTCGCCTTCTTCTTGCCGGCCTGGGATCTGCCCGTTCTTCCAGGGGAGCGCCACGTGCTCGGAGAAAGCTCCTGGGACGCCCGCAAGCTCGGGACGGGAGATCCCTCCTGGGCCTCCCTCGAGGTTCGAGCCGGCGAAAACGCCAGCGTCTCGCCCGCCGCCGGACTCTCGCGGACGCAGCCGGGCATCGTCGCTCTCGCGCGTCGCGCCGGCATCGCCTGGGTAGCGATGACCTGGGCAGCGATCGCGGCGCTTGCGCTGGCCCGCCTCCTCGTCGGACTTTCGCGCGTACGGGGTGCCGCCCTGCGCGCCGCGCCACCGCCGCGCGAGGATTGGGCGATCCCGTATATCCGAGCGAGCCGCGCGCTCGGCCTTCGGCGCTTCGTTCGGCTCGGCTTGACCGACGAGGTGGAAGTGGCAATGACCGCGGGCGCACGCGAACCGGTGGTGCTCGTCCCGGCGAGCGCCGGTGCCTGGCCCGAGGAGCGCCGCCGCCTCGTGCTCCTCCACGAATTGGCCCACGTGAAGCGCTTGGACTGGCTCTCGCAATTAATCTGCGAAGTCGCTTTGGCGCTGTGGTGGTTCCATCCGCTCGCCTGGATCGCCGCGGCGCGCGTACGGCGCGACGCCGAGCTTGCGGCGGACGACCTGGTGCTCCGCGCCGGCGAGCGGCCCTCCGTGTACGCAGGGCATCTGCTCGACATCGTCCGTTCGCTTCGCGCCGATCGCGACACGGTAGGCGCGATGGCGATGGCGCGCGCCTCCGGATTCGAATCCCGACTCCGCGCGCTCCTCGAGGCGCGACGCCGCGGTCCTGCCTCGACGGCCGGCCGCGTCGCGGCCGCCGGGCTCTCTTCCATCGCGCTCCTGCTCGCCGCCGTGCATCCCACCCCCGCGCAGGCCTCGGAGCAAGCCTGCGAGGCGGGCGCGGAGGTAGCGACCCCGTCTTCCGAGCCTCACTTCAGCGTCGGCAAGGTACGTGACGCATTCGCCAATCTCGGCACTTCGGGCTTCTACCAGCGCGGGATGGCGCTCCACCGCGAAGGCCGGTACCCGGAAGCGATCCAGGCCTTCCGCAAGGCCATCGCGCGCGACGAGAGGACCGGGGAGTCCGCCTACAACATCGCTTGCGGCTATGCCCGGCTCGGCGATCGCGACTCCGCTCTCGGATGGCTTGCGAAGGCCTCGACGCTCGGCTTCGACCTGTCCAGGTTCCTCATGGACGACGACGATCTCCTTTCGCTCCGTGCCGATCCCCGCTTCCGCGACCTCGTCCGTCGCGTGCGCGAGGAGAGCTCGGAAGGCCAGGCGCGCTCGCGCAAGGCGATTTCGCGCTTCGAGAAGATGAGCGACGACCCGCCCACGTCCGCCGATCCCTGGGCCTCGGTCGGCAAGGAGCTCCTCAAGGCTGGCGAGTACGACCGCGCGGCCGACGCGTTCCGCGAAGCCGCGCAGCGCGCGATGCGGCCCGGCACTTCGCTCTACAACGCGGCTTGCGCCCTCGCGCTCCAGGGCGACGACGAAGCGGCGCTGGTCGAGCTGGAGCGCGCGGTGGAAGGCGGCTTCGACGATCCCAAGCTCCTGCGCAACGATCCCGATCTCGCCACCCTCCACGACGACCCGAAGTTCGAGGAGCTCGCAAAGATGGAGGAAGCCCTCGCCATGCCGCGGCTGCGCGTCGGCCGTTCGCTGCGCCGCTCGGACATCGAGGCCTGGAAGAAGGCGGCGGAGGGTTTCGAGGCCTACGCGCGCGAGCACGAGGATTCGGGCCGGGCGCTCTTCAACGCCGGTTACGCGCGCCTCTACGCCGGCGAGGAGCCGAAGTCCGCGCAGCATTTCGCGAGAGCATTGGAGCTGGGCTATCGAAAGCCCGCGACGCTCTACAATCTCGCCTGCGCCGAGGCGCGGCAGGGTCACGCCGATCGCGCCTTCGAGTGGCTCGGCAAGGCCCTCGACGCGGGGTTCGACGGCAAGGGAATGCTCCGGACGGACGAAGACCTCGAGAGCCTGCGCTCCGATCCTCGCTTCCGCGAGCTGGTCCGCCGCACCGAGCTGGCGGGACACCTCGGCGCTTTTTGACCTCGCTCTCCCGCCCGCCCGGCGGCATGATGGTCCCCTTTCGAGGTGGCCATCATGGACGCCGACGTCCTCATCATCGGAAGCGGTCAGGCCGGAGTGCCGCTCGCGACTCGCCTCGCGAAAGCCGGCAAGAAGGTGGTCCTCGTCGAGCGGAAGGAGCTCGGAGGGACCTGCATCAACGTCGGCTGCACGCCGACGAAAACGATGGTGGCGAGCGCGCGCGCCGCGCATGTCGCCCGGACGGCGGGCCGGCTGGGCGTTCACGCTGGCGAAGTGCGGGTCGACTTCCCCGCCGTGATCGATCGCAAGGACTCGATCGTCCGCCAATGGCGGCAAGGGGTCGAGAACCGCGTGAAGCAGGCCGGCGTCGTGCTCGTTCGCGGTCATGCTCGATTCGTCGGCCTCCGCCGCGTCGAAGTGGCAGGCGAGGTCCACTCCGCGCCGACCGTCATCGTCAACACCGGCGCGAGGGGCGTAGAGCCTACCATCGACGGACTTTCGAGCGTGCCCTGGCTGCACAACGGTACGCTGATGGAGCTCCGCGAGCTTCCCACGCACCTCGTGGTCCTCGGCGGGGGCTACATCGGCTGCGAGTTCGCGCAGATGTTCCGGCGCTTCGGCGCCCGCATCACCATCGTCGATCGCGCAGAGCACCTGCTCGGTCGCGAGGACCCGGACATCTCCGCCGAGGTGGAGAAGGCGTTTCGCGAGGAAGGGATCGAGCTCAAGCCACGCACGAAGGTCGCGCGCATCGAGGGCAAGCAGGGCGACGTCGCCGTACACTTCGAGGGCGGCGGGGAGGCGCGCGGCTCGCACCTGCTGGTCGCCGTCGGCAGGCGCCCGAACACCGACGACCTCGGTTGCGACAAGGGCGGGATCGATCTCGACGACAAGGGAGCAATCCGCGTCGACGATCGCTATCGCACCAGCGACGAAGGAACCTACGCCGTCGGCGACGTGACCGGAGGGCCGCAGTTCACGCACACCTCCTGGGACGACCATCGCATCCTCTTCGACATCCTCATGGGGAAGGGGAAGCGCGGGCGGAGCGGCAGGCACGTCCCGTACACCGTCTTCACCGACCCTCAGGTCGCCGGCGTCGGCCTCACCGAGCGGGAGGCGCGCAAGAAGGGAATCAAGTTCGAGATCGCGTCGATGGACTTCGGCGACATCGCCCGCGCCCGGGAAGTGGACGAGCCGCGCGGACGCTGCAAGATCCTCCTCGATCCGGACAGCGAACGGATCCTCGGCGTCTTCCTCTGCGGCGCCGAGGCCGGGGAGTTGATCCACATCTTCGTCCCGCTCATGCAGGCAGGCGCGAAAGCGACGGCGATCGTCGATGCCGAGTTCGTGCACCCGACGTTCTCGGAAGGCATGCAATCGCTGGTGATGCGCCTCCCCCGCTATGCGCTCTCGTGACCAGCCGCTTCGCGCGGCGTAGGATTGCCACACTCGGAGGCGAAAAATGATCGCTCTGCGCCGTGCATTCCTCGTCGCGTCTTGCTTCGCACTCTCCTTCGCAGCCGTTGCGCAGACGCAGCCCGCCCCCGCGGGCGCCACGCAGCAGCCGCAGCAGACGTCGGACGACGCCATCGCGCGTCTCATCGACGATCTGGTGGCCGCGAACCGCATCCTCGTCGACCAGGGCGTCCTCGACGGATACGGGCACGTCAGCGTGCGCAGCCCGCGCGACCCGACCCACTTCTACATGGCGCGGTCGATAGCCCCGGAGCTGGTGACCGCCAAGGATGTCCTGGAATACGACCTGAGCGGCGAGCCGGTCGAGGCCAAGGGCGTGCCGCTTTTCATCGAGCGCTTCATCCACTCGGAGATCTACAAGGCGCGCCCCGACGTGATGGCGGTGGCGCACAACCACGCGCCCTCGCTCATCCCCTTCGGCGTGACGGGGCAGGAACTGAAGCCGCTCTACCACATGAGCGCGTTCCTCTCCGGAGGCGTTCCGATCTTCGAGATCCGGACCGCCGGCGGCGAGACGGACATGCTGGTCCGCAATCCGCAGCTGGGAAAGGCGCTGGCGAAGACGCTCGGAGCGCGGCCGGTGGCGCTCATGCGCGGCCACGGCGCGGTGGTGGTCGCGACCGACCTGCCGCGCGTCGTCTTCCGCTCGGTCTACACGGAGCAGAACGCGAAGCTGCAGGCGCAAGCGATGCAGCTCGGCGGCAAGCAGGTGAAGTTCCTCGACGCGGAAGAAGCGAAGAAGGCAGAAGCTTCCATCGCCGGAACGATCGGACGGCCGTGGGAGCTCTGGAAGCGCAAGGCGCTCGCGGGTGCCGCGCAAAAGTAAGGTCATGGCGCCGTACCACATGCTCGCGATCGACGGCGGCGGCGTGCGCGGCGTCTTCGCGGCGCGCATCCTCGATCGCTTGCAGCAGCAGACGGGATTCCTCGATCGGACCGAGCTCCTGGCCGGCACCTCCACCGGAGGCATCCTCGCGCTCGGTCTCGCCGCTGGCCTCACTCCCGCCGAGATGGCGAAGCTGTACCTCGACCATTCGCGGGAGATCTTCGACGCTTCGTTGCTCCGGAAGGTCGCCACCGGCGACGGTGTGCTGGGCTCCCGCTACGACAACGCAGCCCTGCGCAAGGTCGCCCGGAACGTCTTCGGGGATCGCAAGCTCCGCGACCTCGAGAAGCGCGTTCTCATCCCCACCTTCGATCTCGACAACGGAGACGGTCCGGTGCCGCTCCCTGCCGGCGCGCTCCGCACCTGGAAGCCGAAATTCTTCCACAACTTCCCCGGCGAGGATTCCGACGGGGAGCAGAAGGCCGCCGACGTGGCGATGCGCACCTCGGCCGCGCCCACGTTCCTGCCCACTTACCAGGGCTACATCGACGGCGGCGTGGTCGCGAACAATCCCAGCGTGGCGGCCGTCGCGCTCGCGCTGCACCCGGAAGGGGCAGGGCGGAGCATCGGCGAGCTGCGCCTCTTTTCACTCAGCACCGGAACCAACAGCGAGTACATCTCCGGCGACCATGCCTGGGGCGCGGCAAGCTGGGGGATCCGGCTCATCGAGCTGATGATCGGCGGCACCTCCGGCGTCGCCGACTACGAGTGCAAGGTGATCCTCGGGCCGACCCGCTATTTCCGGCTCGATCCCGTCCTCGACGCGAACGTGGCGCTCGACGACGCGGGCCGGGTGAACGATCTCTACGACTGGGCCTCGCGGGTGCCGATCCAGGCCACGGTGGACTGGCTTCGCGGGTTCTTCCTCGCGCCGGACGCGGGCGCGGTCAACGTCTCCTGAGCGAGCGCCCGGGCCCTACTTCTTCACCGAGTAGCCGGCGCCCGCCACGGCCTTTTCGATCGCGGCGCGGTTCGTGGCGGCGTCGTCGTAGGTGACGGTCAATTCGGCCTTGACCTTGTCGGTCTCGACCCGCACGACGCCCTTGACGGCGCGCACGGCCTGCTCCGACTTGTAGGCGTCGCCCGAGCTATGCCAGCCGGCGACCTTGAGCGTGTCGGTTTTCTGCGCCGCGGCGGCGGCGGTAGCGAGACCCAGGAAGAGCAAGGCGGCCCGGAAGGTCCGTTTCACGTTGCACCTCCAAAGGTTCTATTAATCGGCTGGACAGCGAAGCGCCACCGAACGGAGGAGCGGGCTTTGCCCGCGACGGGCGGAGGCCGAAGGCTGTAGCATACGGTAGCCGAACGCCTACCTGCCTGTTTTGCGAATGCCGACTGCGCTGATCACCGGAGCGAGCCGCGGGATCGGCCGCGAAGTCGCCAAAGAGTTGGCCCGGGAGGGCTACACGGTCCTGCTCGGGGTCCGCGATCCGGGCGCCGCGCCTGCGCTCCGGGGCGCCCGCGCGGAGCAGGTGGACGTCGCATCGCCGCAATCGATCGGGAAGCTCGCGGCACGCGTGCCGGATCTCGACCTGCTGGTAAACAACGCCGGCGTCTACCAGGCGCCGCGGCCGGAAATCTGGGCGGTCAACGTGCGGGGCCCGCTCCTCCTCACCCGCGCGCTCCTCCCGAAGCTGAACCACGGGGCGCGCGTGGTGATGGTGACGAGCGGGCTCGGCTCGCTCGCAAGCCAGTCCGTCGAGCTCTCCCGCAGGCTGCGCGATCCCGCGCTGAAGCTGGACGACATACTCGCGCTCTGCGACGAGATGCCAGGCGGGTACGGCGCGAGCAAAGCGACCCTCAACGCGATGGCGCGACTCTTCGCCGAAGAGCTTCGCTCCCGCGGCATCCTCGTCAATGCCACCGACCCGGGCTGGGTGCGGACCGACATGGGCGGCTCCGGGGCGCCCCGCTCGATCGCGCAGGGCGCCGCCTCGGTCCTCTGGGCGTGCAGGCTCCCTCCGACGGGCCCGACGGGCGGCGTCTTCCGCGACGGCGTGGCGGCGGGCTGAAGGGGCGATTCCCTCGCCCGGGCGCATTTGCGAAGATGCCTGCTCCCTGGAGGTCTTGCCCATGAGTGGAAGAATCTGCCTCGTCGCGACCTTGTTCTGCGCCGGCGCGGCGCATGCGCTCACCGCCGATGAGGTGGTGCAGAAGAACGTCGAGGCGCGCGGCGGGCTGGAGAAGATGCGTGCGCTCCGTTCGCTGCGCCTGACCGGCAAGGTCCTCTTTGGCAGCGAGGACTCGCCCATCGAGGCCCAGTACGCGCAGCTCATGGCGCGCCCCGGTCTCTACCGCGAGGAGACGACGCTCCAGGGCCTGACGGCCGTCGACGCCTGGGACGGCAAGGAGGGATGGAAGCTCTCCCCGTTCGGCGGACGACGCCAAGGAGCTGGCCCAGTCTGCCGATCTCGACGGGCCGCTCGTCGACTGGAAGGAGAAGGGCAACCGCATCGAGGTTCTCGGCACCGAAGACGTGGACGGCACCGAGGCGGTGAAGCTTCGCGTCGTGCGCAAGGACGGAGACGTCGTCACCTACTTCCTCGACGAGGATACCTTCCTCGCCATCCGGGAATTGCACCAGAGGATGATCCGGGGATCGGAGCGGATCGTCGAAGTCGACGTCGGCAGCTACACCGACGTCGCTGGCGTCCTCGTTCCATTCACGCTCGAGGCAGGCCGGCTGGGCGCGCCCAAGACGACTCGCGTGACCATCGAGCGCGCCGAGGCCAACGTTCCCGTCGACGAGACGGTCTTCCGCTTTCCGCCGGGGGGCGCGAAGGTGGCGCGGGCGATCGTCGCCGGACCGCCGGCACCAGAGGGCCCGGTGCGTCACGCGACTGTGGCGCAGAACGCGCGGCCCCCGGTCTTCGATGCGGGAGTGCTCTCCGGACTGGGAGCGCGGAACATCGGCTCCGCGGCGATGAGCGGCCGCGTCTCGGCGGTCGCCGCCCGCGTGGAGGACGGCAAGACCACCGTCTATGTCGGCGCGGCGAGCGGCGGCGTGTGGAAATCGTACGACGGTGGAACGACTTTCAAGCCCCTCTTCGACAAGCAGAAGGTGCAGTCGATCGGCGCCATCGCCATCGACCCGAGCGATGCGCGCACCGTCTGGGTGGGCACGGGCGAAGCCTGGACCCGCAACTCGGTCTCGGTCGGCGACGGCATCTATCGCTCCACCGACGGAGGAGAGACCTGGACCAACATGGGGCTGCGCGAGTCCGAGCGCGTCGCGCGCATCGTCGTGCATCCGAAGAACGGCAACGTGGTGTACGCCTGCGTTCCCGGAAAGCTGTGGAGCGACTCGGCGGAGCGGGGCCTCTTCAAGACGGAAGACGGCGGCAAGACCTGGTCGCAGATCCTGCGCGGCCCGAACCTCTCCACCGGGTGCTCGAGCCTCTCGATGGATCCGGGCAATCCTGAGGTCCTCTTCGCGGCGCTGTGGGACTTCCGCCGCAAGGGATGGACGTTCCGCTCGGGCGGCGAGGGCGCCGATGCCACGAGCGGCAGCGCGCTGCTCCGCTCGGCGGACGGCGGCAAGACATGGAGCGAAGTCTCGAAGGGTCTCGGGCCCAAGCCGTACGGGCGCATCGAGGTGGCGATCGCGCCCTCCAATTCGCGCATCGTCTACGCCTTCGTCGAGTCGACCGAGTCGGCGCTCTATCGATCGAGCGACGGTGGCCAGACCTGGGAGGCCCGCGACCGGAGCCAGAGCATGGTCTGGCGGCCGTTCTATTTCGCGCGCCTCGTGATCGATCCGAAGAACCCGGAACGCCTCTTCAAGACCAACCTCCGCCTCATCGTCTCGGACGACGGCGGGCGGAGCTTCACCAGCGCCCAGGGCAGGGCGCACGGCGACTGGCACGATCTCTGGATCGATCCCGAGAACCCGAAGCACATCCTCGGCGGAGACGACGGCGGCTTCTGGATGTCCTACGACGGCGGCAGCCGCTGGTGGAAGTCGAACAACCTTCCCATCTCGCAATTCTACCACGTGAGCGTGGACGCGAAGGACCCGTACCAGGTCTACGGCGGCCTGCAGGACAACAGCTCTTGGGCGGGCGACTCGTCCTATCCCGGCGGCATCTCCAACCAGCGCTGGGAGAATCTCTACGGCGGCGACGGCTTCTGGACGGTGCCCGATCCGAGCGATCCCAATGCGGTCTACGCCGAGTCGCAAGGCGGGTACATCGGGCGCGTCGACCGGGTACGCCAATCGACCCGCGACATCCAGCCGAAGGCGCTCTACAAGGAGAAGCTGCGCTTCAACTGGAACACGCCGATCCACGCCAGCACGACGCAGAAGGGCGTCATCTACATCGGCGCGCAGTTCCTCTTCCGCTCGCGCGACCGGGGCGACACCTGGGAGCGCATCTCGCCCGATCTGACCACCAACGATCCGGAGAAGCAGAAGCAGGAGGAGTCGGGCGGCGTCACCGTCGACAACTCGTCGGCGGAGATGCACACCACCATCTATTCGATCAGCGAGTCGCCGCTCGACGCGCGCACCGTCTGGGTCGGCACCGACGACGGCAATGTCCAGCTCACCCGCGACGGCGGGAAGACGTGGACCAACGTGGTCGCCAACGTTCCGGGCTTGCCGTCCGCGTCCTGGGTGAGCTGGGTCGAGGCGAGCCGGTTCGACAAGGCGACGGCGTATGCGGCCTTCGATCGCCACACCTTCGGGGACATGACGCCGTGGGTGTATCGCACGACCGATGCCGGCAAGACCTGGACCCGCATCGTCGCTCCCGGGAAGGGCGTGCGGGGCTACGCGCACGTCATCAAGGAAGATGCCGTCAAGAAGGACTTGCTCTTCTGCGGCACGGAATTCGGTTTGTGGATCTCGGTCGACGGCGGCGCGAAGTGGGCCGAGTTCAAGGGCAACGGGTTCCCCAGCGTCGCGGTGCGCGAGGTGCAGGTGCAGCCGCGCGAGGGCGACCTCGTCATCGCGACGCACGGACGAGGGATCTGGATCGTGGACGACCTGACTCCGTTGCGCGCGCTGACGCCGGCGGTGCTCGCGGAGGGAGCCGCGTTCCTGCCGGGGCGGCCGGCGCAGCAGCGGATGTCGGGACAGGGCGGCTGGGTGGAAGGCGACGCGACCTTCGTGGGCGAGAACCCCTCCGGCGGGGCCGTGATCACCTACTACCAGCAGGCGCGCCACGTGTTGGGGCCGATGCGGCTCGAGATCCTCGACGCGCAGGGCAAGCTGGTGGAGACGCTTTCCCCGAGCAAGCGGCGCGGGATCGCCCGCGTGACCTGGTCGATGCTGCTCAAGCCGCCCAAGGTGCCGCGCGCGGCGCAGGTGGCGTTCAGCGCCTCGCAAGGTCCGCGTGTCCTCCCCGGGACGTACACGGTGCGGCTCACCAAGGGCGAGATGGTGGTTACCACCAGGATCGAGGTGGCCCTCGATCGCCGCGCTCCGTACGACCTGGCCGCGCGCGAGCAGCAGCTCGACGCGGTGAGGGAGATGTACAAGCTCTTCGCCGACATGAGCACGCTCGTCGAGCGAGTTGAATCGGCACAGAACGCCGCCGAGGCGCGGCAGAAGCAAGTCGGACGCGGCGACGCTCTTTCCGCCAGGCTCCACGGTCTTCTGGAAAAGATCGCGGACGTCCGCAAGCAGATCGTCGCCACCAAGGAAGGCGGGGCCATAACAGGCGAGGAGCGGATCCGCGAGCACGCCGACCTCCTCTACGGCGCGCTCAACACCTGGGAGGGACGGCCGGGGCGCTACCAGGTCGAGCGCATCGGCGCGCTCAAGCGGGAGCTGGACGACGCGCGGCGCGAGTTCGACGGCCTCGTCGAGCACACCGTGCGCCCGGTGAACGACGAGCTGCGCTCGCGCAACCTTGCGCCCATTCCCACCGCGCCTCCGCTTCCCGGCGCCGCGTCCGTCGATCGGCTGACTCCGGACGCGCTCGCGGCAGTTTCGTGCGCGCGCGAATTCCAGGAGTGCGAGGTCGGGCGGGCCGCGACGGAAAAGGAACGGTAGGCTCCCAGGGTGGGCAGCGATCCGGAGGACTACTACGCGCTCCTCGGCGTCGCGCCCGACATCGATCGCGCGCAGCTGCGCCGCGCCTGGCGGCGTCTCGCATTGCGTTGGCATCCGGACCGCGCCGGTCCTGGCTCGACCGCTGCCTTCCAGAAGCTCTCGGTGGCCTACGCGATTCTTTCCGATCCCGTGGCGCGGGCGGCGTACGATCGCGAGCGCGGCCCTTCCGCGGAGCGATCCGGCGGGCACAGCGGCGGCGCGGCGAGCGCGCCTTTCACCGCCCCGCGGGGCCGTGCGCCCTCCGACATGCTCTGGCGGGTGAGCGGATCGTTCAAGGCGCTCCTCGCTTGCGGCATCGCGCGCCGGGCCGAGGCAGACGTCATCGAGCTCTTCCTCACGCCGCGGGAAGCCGCGCAGGGCGGCATGGTGACCATCTCCATGCGAGTGCCGGTCCGCTGTCTGCTTTGCGGCGGGCGCCGGCCGGCGTGCGAGCGTTGTGGAGGGAAAGGCGCCGTCTACCAGCTGTACAGCGCCTGGCTCGCGGTGGTGCCCGAGATCGCCGACGGGACGCTTCTCGCGCCCACCGCGATGCTGGGCGGAATGCTCCGCCCCGTACGCTTCCGGATCCGCATCCAGTCCTAGCCATGCCTGGCAGAGGTGCAAGCGAAGAGGCGCCCGGTGACCGCGCGGGGCCGACTGGCGGTCGATACATGGAATCCCGGGTGCTCGATGAACCGACTGGATCTACATGGGCTCATGGCCCGTACTTCCGCGGTCCTTGTCCTCCTCCTCCTCGCCTCGGCGTGCGGGTCCGGGGTCACCGGCGGTCCGGGCGGAAGCGGAGGACCGTCGGGGCCCCCGGCACCCGTATCGTTCGTCGATGCGGTGAACGGCAGCGACGCCAACGACGGCCAGTCCGTGAAATCCGCGTTTCGCACCCTCCAGCGTGCCGCCAAGGAACTGCGCCCCGGCTGGACCATCCAGATCCTGAACGGCACCTACACCACTGACGGCTCGACGGAGCCGCTCCTCATCGACGTCTCGGGAACGCCCGACGCGTGGCTCACCATCACCGCGGCGCAGGGGCAGCATCCGGTCATCCAGATCCCCGCCGGGTCGGGCGGATGGTCGGGCATCCATCTGCTGGGCGCGGCCTACGTGATCATCGACGGGATCGAGATCGTCGGGCAGGGCGCCTCGATCGGCCGGGCGCAGGCAGCTGCGAACGCGACCTCGAAATCAGCTCTCTACAACCACAACTGCATCTACGTGGACGGAGTCGGGTCCGCCGGCGTGCATCCCGCGGTTCCCCACGACATCGTCATCCGCAATTCCATTTTGCGAAATTGCACGGCCGCTGGGATCGAAGTGAATGCCGGGGATGCGATCACCATCCTGCACAACAAGGTCGCCGACAATTCCTGGTGGACGGTCTTCGATACCAGCGGGATCGGGCTGTATCATCTTACCGATTCGCCCTCCGCGTCGGCGAAGAACGGGTACAAGAACTTCATCGTCGGCAACGAGGTGTGGGGGAATCGCAACGAGATGGCCTGCGCAGCCTGCAAGCCACCCGCCATCTACGATGGCAACGGCATCATCGTCGACGACGCCCTGCATACCCAGGACGCGCTCGGCCAGAACGACGTGATCGGAGTGCCATACACGGGCCGCACCTACATCGCGAACAACATCGTCCACGACAACGGCGGCCGCGGCATCCACATCTACCGGTCCGACCACGTCGACGTGG
This sequence comes from Deltaproteobacteria bacterium, assembly GCA_005879805.1. Lineage (GTDB taxonomy): Bacteria > Myxococcota > Myxococcia > Myxococcales > 40CM-4-68-19 > VBKO01. Next base: position 24,955 of record VBKL01000052.1, read on the forward strand.
TGAACAACACGACCTTCGACAACATGCTCTCGACGTCGGAGTTCTTGAAGGCGGGCGAGATGGACGGCTTCGACTCCCACGACGTCCAGTTCCTCAACAACGTTTCGGTGAACCACAGCGGCAAGGATCTCACCATCGACGCGCCGAACGAGACCAGCCGCTTCGACTTCAACGTCTGGGAGGGCAGCACGCCCAGGCACGGACCGAACGACGTGCTCGGTGCGGCGCACCTCGCCGATCCGGCGAACGGCAACTTCGCTCCGCAGCCGGGATCTCCCGCCCTGGGTTCGGGGACGGCGACCCTCGCCCCGGCCGACGACTTCTCCGGCAAACCCAGGCCGGCGGGAAGGATCGATCGCGGCGCCATCCAGGTCACACAGTGAGCGACCGGTCGGGCGCTCGCAGAACCGGAGCCCCGCCCAACGAAAGCCCTGCGCTGAACTCCCAAAGTGCGTGCACTTAGCGTAGACGGGGGAATGCTCACATTGTCCCCGCTCGCGGCAGGTGGACTTGCGCGCGGGAGGAGGCGGCCGGATGGCCGGACGCATCGGGAGCACCGTCATCGAGAATGTGCAGCCGCAGATCGATTGCGGCCGCCACCCCGTCAAGAGCGCCGTCGGCGAACCGGTCCGGGTCACGGCGGACGTCTTCAAGGAAGGCCATGACGAGCTGGTGGTCGTGCTGCGCTGGCGGCAGCTGACGCCTTCCCAGACGGAGATGCGCGAAGTGGCCATGCGCCCCCTCGGCAACGATGCCTGGGAGGGGCGGTTCCCGCTCTTCGACAACGGCCTCTACGCGTACACGGTGGAGGCATGGCCGGACCTCTTCCGCAGCTGGGCCGGCGAGCTCAAGCGCAAGGTCGATGCCGGCCGCGAGGTGCACTCCGAATTGCTGGAAGGTGCGGCGCTGCTCGCGGCGGCAGCCGAGCGGGCCGCCGGGGCAGGCGCCGCCGGTCCGGCCGATGCCGCGCGCTTGCGCGAGGCCGAGAAGCAGCTTCGAGCCGGGCAGTCGACGGCCGCCATCGCGGTTGCGCTCGATCCGCGGCTCGCGGATACGGCGGGGCGACACCCGGATCGCAGCCTCGCCGTCCGTCATTCGCAGGAATTGCGCGTCTTCGCCGAGAGCAAGCGCGCCGTCTTCAGCGCCTGGTACGAGCTCTTCCCGCGCTCGACCGGAGCGGCGGGGCGCCACGGCACGTTCCGCGATGCCGAGGGGATGATCCCCTACGTCGAAGAGCTGGGCTTCGACATCATCTACCTGCCGCCGATCCATCCCATCGGCCGCACCGCGCGCAAGGGAAAGAACAACTCGCTCAAGGCGGCGGCCGACGACGTCGGAAGCCCCTGGGCCATCGGCGGCCCCGAAGGTGGCCACAAGTCGATCCATCCCCAGCTAGGCACCATGGACGACTTCAAGCGGTTCCTCGCCGCGGCGCGGGAGAAGGACATCGAGGTCGCCCTGGACATCGCCTTCCAGTGCTCCCCCGACCATCCCTACGTGAAGGAGCATCCGGAGTGGTTCAACCGGCGGCCGGACGGGACCATCAAGACCGCGGAGAACCCGCCCAAGCGCTACGAGGACATCGTCAACTTCGACTTTCTCGGGCCCGGCCGCGAATCGCTCTGGGCGGAGTTGCGCTCCGTGTTCCTGCACTGGATCGACGCGGGCGTGCGCGTCTTCCGCGTCGACAATCCCCACACCAAGCCAGTGCCCTTCTGGGAGTGGGTGATCGGCGAGGTGCACGCCCGCCACCCCGACGTGATCTTCCTCTCCGAAGCCTTCACCCGCCCGAAGATGATGAAGGCGCTCGCCAAGGTGGGATTCAACCAGTCCTATACCTACTTCACCTGGCGGAACTTCAAGCACGAGCTCGAGGACTATCTGAAGGAGCTGACGCAGGGTCCGGCCGCCGACTTCATGATCGGCAACCTGTGGCCCAACACTCCCGACATCCTGCCCGAGCACCTGCAGCAGGGCGGGCGGCCTGCGTTCTTGCAACGTTCGGCAATGGCGGCGACGCTGTCTTCCTCGTGGGGCATCTACTCGGGCTTCGAGTTCTGCGAGAACAAGCCGGTCGCGGGCAAGGAGGAGTACCTCGATTCCGAGAAGTACCAGCTCGTCCATCGGGAACGCGAAAAGCCGGGCGACATCCGGGATTGGATCGCGAAGCTCAACCGGATCCGCAAGGAGAATCCGGCGCTCCAATCCTATCGCAATTTGCGATTCCACCCGGCGGACAACGATCGCGTCCTCTTCTACTCGAAGGCGACGCCCGACCTCTCCAACGTGGTGCTCTGCGCGGTGAGCCTCGATTCGTACGCGACCCAGGAGTCGATCCTCCATCTGCCGCTCGCGGAGCTGGGGATCGACCCCGAGGAGACGTACCAGGTGCACGAGATGCTCGGCGACGAGCGCGCGCTCTGGCAGGGTCCGACCGCGCAGGTCCGCCTCACGCTGGAGAAGCCGGCTGCCATGTGGACGCTCTTGCGGTATCGCAGGAGCGAGCAGGGGTTCGATTACTACTTCTGAAGAAAGAAACGAGATGCTTCCCATCGACATGTCGCTCCTCGCCGGATGGCTGCCGCAGCAGCGGTGGTTCGGCGGGAAGGGCGCTGCCATCGCCTCGGTCCGCGACGTCGATCGGGCGCAGATCTCGCCCGGCCTGATCCTCGCCACCGTCGAGGTCTCCTACCGCGAAGGTCGCCCGCCCGAGCGGTACGCGCTCGCGCTCAAGCCGTGGACCGGCACGCCTGGAATCGTCGAGGGGCTCGATGACGATGCGGCCCGCGGGCTCCTCGGCATCGTTCGCGAGAAGCGTCGCATCGCCACCGCCGCGGGCGCTCTGCAGGGACTCCGGTTCGACACCAAAGGGTCCGACCTCGACGGCCTCGCGCCTGTCCCCACCGTTCGCAGGCTGTCCGCCGAGCAGAGCAACACTTCGCTGGTGTTCGACGACAAGGTGATCGTGAAGCTCATCCGCCGGCTGGAGCCCGGCGTGAACCCCGAGCTGGAGATGGGCGCCTTTCTCGCCCGGCGCGGGTTCACGGCCACTCCGCCTCTCCTCGGCGGCATCGCCCTCGAGGGAGCGGTGAACGCCACCGCCGCGGTCGCCCATCGCTTCGTTCGCGTCGAGTCGGACGGCTGGACGTACCTGCTCACCGCCTTCCAGAAGGGCTCGCTTCCCCTCGACGAAATCCGCGAGCTCGGCACCCGCGTCGGCGAGATGCACGCCGCGCTGGCTTCCGATCCGTCCGATCCCGCCTTCGCCCCCGAATCGATCATCCGCGAGGACCTCGCCCGCTGGAGCGAGGCGCTCTTGCGGGAGCTCGACCAGACCGTTCGCGCCGCCCGGGGAACGGTTCCGGAGATCGAGGCCCGCAAGCCGCAACTGGAAGCGCGCATCCGCGCTTTCGCCAAGGTGGAGCCGGGCGGCGTACGGATCAGGCAGCACGGCGACCTCCACCTCGGGCAGGTGCTGCGCAGCGGCGGCCACTGGATGATCTTCGATTTCGAGGGCGAGCCGGCGAGGAATCTGGAGGAGCGGCGAGCGAAGCACAGCCCGTTCAAGGACGTGGCGGGCATGCTGCGCTCCCTCGCCTACGCGGCCGGCGCCGTGGAGGTCGCGGGTGGGCCGCCGCAGCGCGAGCCCCTCGCCCGCGCTCGCGAGGAGTTCTTGCGCGGCTGGCGCGGGGCGGCGGCGAAGCTCGTGCCGGCCGATGCGCAGCGGGCCGACGCGATGCTCAGGGCGCTGGAGCTGGAAAAGCTGCTCTACGAGATCCGGTACGAGGTCGGTCATCGGCCCGACTGGGTGCGCATTCCCGCCCGCGATCTTTTCTCGGAGACCGAACGATGAGACGCCCCACTGCCACGCACGAGGTCGAGCAGCAGATCGACAGGCTCGTCCAGCTCTCGCACGGCGATCCCCACTCGGTCCTCGGCATCCATCCCGACGGGGACGGAATCGTGGTCCGCACCTACCGCCCGGACGCGGAGTCGGTCACCGTCCTCCCCGATTTCGGCGGCCGCATTCCCGCGCGGCACCGGCGCAGCGGCGTCTTCGAGGCGCGCCTCAACAATCGCCCCGAGTTGTTCGGGTACCTCATCGAGGCGAAGTATCCGGGCGGGCAGTCCTTCACGCTGCGCGACCCGTACAGCTTCCCGCCCACCTTCGGCGAGCTGGACAGCCATCTTGCCGCCGAAGGCAGGCACGAGCGCATCTGGGAACGGCTCGGCGCGCATCCGACGCACCATCGCGGCGCCTCCGGGACTTCGTTCGCGGTCTGGGCGCCGACGGCCCGCTCCGTGTCGGTGGTGGGCGATTTCAACTCCTGGGATGGTCGCCTGCACCCGATGCGCTCGATCGGCTCGACCGGCATCTGGGAGCTGTTCATTCCCGAAGTGGGGTCCGGCGAACGGTACAAGTTCGAGGTCCATCCGCGCCACGGCGGCGTGCATCTGCTCAAGGCGGACCCCTACGCCTTCCGCACCGAGGCGCCGCCGCTCTCGGCCTCCATCGTCCACGACACCACCCGCTGGCAGTGGAAGGACCACAAGTATCTCGAGGAGCGCGCTCGCACGCCGCACCCGCATGCGCCGCTTTCCGTCTACGAGGTGCATCTCGGCTCCTGGCGCCGGAACGTGGAAGAAGGCGATCGCGCGCTCACCTATCGCGAGGCGGCGGGGCAGCTCGCCGCTTACGTCAAGGACCTGGGGTTCACCCACGTCGAGTTGCTTCCCGTCGCGGAGCACCCCTTCGGCGGATCGTGGGGCTACCAGGTGACGGGATATTTCGCTCCGACGGCGCGCTACGGACACCCGGACGACTTCCGCGCCTTCGTCGAGGAGATGCACGCACAAGGCGTGGGCGTCATCGTCGACTGGGTACCGGCGCACTTCCCGCGGGACCCGCACGCGCTCGCGCGCTTCGACGGCACCGCGCTCTACGAGCATGAGGATCCGCGCGAGGGCGCACACCCCGACTGGGGCACGCTGGTCTTCAACTACGGCCGCAACGAGGTGCGCAATTTCCTCCTCGCAAGCGCGCTCTTCTGGATCGAGCAGTACCACGTGGACGGCCTGCGCGTGGATGCGGTCGCCTCGATGCTCTACCGCGACTACTCGCGCAAGGAAGGCGAGTGGATCCCGAACAAGTCGGGCGGACGCGAGAACGAGGAGGCGATCGCGTTCATGAAGGAGTTGAACGAGCGCGTGAAGGCGCTGCACCCGGGCGCGCTCATGATCGCCGAGGAATCGACCGCCTTCCCCAAGGTGACGCATCCCGCGGGTTACGGCGGCCTCGGCTTCCACTACAAGTGGAGCCTGGGCTGGATGCACGACACTTTGAAGTATTTCGCTACCGAACCGGTGTATCGACGCTGGCACCACAACCAGCTCACCTTCGCGATGATGTACATCTTCAGCGAGCAGTTCCTCCTTTCCCTCTCCCATGACGAGGTGGTGCACGGAAAGGGATCGCTCTTCACCAAGATGGCCGGCGACGACTGGCAGAAGTTCGCCAACCTGCGGGCGCTGTACGCGATGATGTGGGCGCACCCGGGAAAGAAGCTGCTCTTCATGGGCTCCGAATTTGCCCAGCGCGCGGAGTGGAACCACGACCGCAGCCTCGATTGGCACCTCTTGCAGTCGCCTGGACACGCCGGAGTGCAGAAGCTCGTGCGCGACCTGAACGCCCGCTACAAGGCGGAGCCTGCCTTGTTCGAGCTGGACGGCGACCCTGCCGGGTTCCAGTGGCTGAAGGCGGATGCCGCCGAGGAGAACGTGCTCGCGTTCTTGCGCTGGTCGAAGGACCGCAAGCGGCACATCGCTTGCGTCGCGAACCTCTCGCCCGTGCCCCGCCGTGGCTACCGGGTGGGCCTGCCGAAGGCGGGTGAGTACGTGGAGGTCGTGAACAGCGACGCTGGGGAATACGGCGGATCGGGCGTCGGGAACCACGGACGCGTCCACGCCGAACAGACGGCGTGGGACGGGCAACCGGCCTCGGCGGCGATGTCGCTCCCGCCGCTCGGCGTCGTCTGGCTCGAACCGAGGTGAGCGAGACCCGGACCCTGGTCCGCCGCGCCCTCGAGGCGCTCGGGGTCCGGCGGCTCCTGCTCGGCGTGCACGACGCCGCGCTTCCCGGCGACCCGGCGGACGACGCGGGGCGGGGAGCGCCTCTCTCGCTCGGCGGCCGCGCGTTCCTCCGCTTCGCACAGGATCTGGGATTCGACGGACTCCAGCTCGGACCGCAGGGGCGCACGAGCGAAATCGACGCCTCGCCGTACGACGGCACGCTCTTCTCGCGCAACACGCTTTCTCTCGCGCTCGGGCCGCTGCGCGAGGAAGGAATCCTCCCGGAGGAGACGTTTCGCGAGGCGATCGGCTCCCGGCCGTCGGGCGAGCGCGTCGTCCATGCCGCCGTGTTCCGCAACATGGACCGCGCGCTGCGGGCCGCGTTCGCGACCTCCACGCGCGACCTGGACCAGCGGCGGCTGGCGTTTGCAGCGGAGAACGCGGACTGGCTCGAGCGGGACGCGCTCCACGAAGCGCTCTGCGCCGAGCATCGGGAGGGCGACTGGCTGCGCTGGCCCGAGAGAGATCGGCGGCTGTTCCATCCCGCTGCCGGCGAGGAGAATGCGGCCCGCTCGCGGCGCGAAGAGCTGCTCTGCAAGCACGCCGCGCTCGTCGCGCGCTACCAGTTCGAGCAGCTTCTCGCCCACGAGCAGCACTGGGCATTCCGAGCGGAAGCGAAGTCGGTGGCGTTGGGTCTCTACGGCGACCTCCAGATTGGCGTCTCGCACCAGGACATCTGGAGCTGGGCGGCGGTCTTCCTGCCTTCTCTGCGCATGGGCGCTCCGCCGAGCCGCACCAATCCCGCCGGCCAGCCGTGGAACTATGCGCTGCTCGATCCGGCGCGCTACGAAGGCGCGGCCCTGCGCTTCTTCCGTCGCCGCATCGAAAAGGTGCTCGGGGAGTTCGACGGCCTCCGCATCGACCATCCGCACGGCCTCATCGATCCCTGGATCTATCCGACCGGTGAGCCGGATCCGTTCCACGCCGTGCAGAACGGCGCTCGCCTGTTCTCCTCTCCCGACGTACCGCACCTTGCCGCGTACGCCATCGCTCGCGACGACCAGCTCGATCGCACCCTTCCGCGCCACGCGGACGCATGGGTACGTGAGCTGACCGGCGCGCAAGTTTCGCGCTACGCGACGCTCTTCGACACTCTGATCGCCGCGGCAAGGAAGCGTGGGCTAGCAGCCGACGACCTGGTCGCCGAGGTGCTGAGCACGCTTCCGTACCCCGTGGGCCGCGTCATCGCCCGACATGGCCTCGGACGCTTCCGCGTATTGCAGAAGATGCGCCTCGACGATCCCGGCGACGTCTACCGCAGCGAGAACGCGGCTCCCGAAGACTGGATCATGGTGGGAAACCACGACACCGATCCCATCTGGCGCGTCGCGGAACGCTGGCACGAGGCGGGCCTCGGCCCCGCCCATGCGAGCCACCTCGCCGGGCGGTTCTCGCCGCCGGATCCCACCCGCTTCGCGGAGACGGTTGCTAGCGATCCGACGAGGCTCGCCCGCGCCCGCCTCGCCGAGCTCTTCCTCGGGCCCGCGCAGCACGTCTCGATCTTTTTCTCCGACCTTCTGGGGATGCGCGAGCCGTACAACCGGCCCGGGACGATTTCGGACGAGAACTGGTCGGCGCGCATTCCTTCCGATTTCAGGAAACGCTACGGGGAGGACGTCGGGCGCGGCCGGGCTTTGGATCTGCCCCGCGCACTTGCCATGGCGTTGCGGGCCCGCCGGATCGAGGGGCAGCTGGCCTCGTGGTTGGAGGAGCGGGCGGGCCCGGATCCGGCCGCACCCGTGCTACCTTCCCGCGCGTGACTCTCGTCGCCGAGCTCAGACGGCGCGGCGTTTTCGGCGCCCTCATCGCGTACGGCGTGGCCGCGGCCGGCCTGTTGCAACTGCTCGACATCGTCACCCACGCGATGGAAGCGCCGCCCTGGACGATGCGGCTCATCGTCTGGCTCGCCGCGGCCGGCCTCGTGGTGACGCTGGCAGTGAGTTGGTTCTTCGATCTCACCCGGCGCGGGTTCGTCCGGACGCAAGGGCCTTCCGATCGGATGCGCACTCCGGCGACGCCCCCGCCTGCCGGCGTCTTCACGCAGCCGCCTCCCTCGATCGCCATCGGGAGCACGCTCGCGGGACGCTACCAGCTCGAGCGGGCTCTCGGGAGCGGCGGGATGGGACAGGTCTTCGCCGCCCTCGACACGAAGCTCGGCAGGCGCGTGGCGGTGAAGGTGGTCACGCTGGTCCACGATCCGGGCCGCGTGCAGCGATTCGAGCAGGAAGCGCGCGCTGCCGGCGCCCTCGAACACCCGAATCTGCTCTCGGTCTACGACCTCGGCGAGGAGCAAGGCGTCCCTTTTCTCGTCACCGAGCTGCTCGAGGGCCGTACGCTGCGCGGCCTCGTCTCGGCGGGACCGCTCGAGCCCGAGCAGGTGGTGGGTCTGTCGCTGCAGCTCGCCCGCGGGCTCGGTGCGGCGCATGCCCGCGGCGTCGTGCACCGCGACCTCAAGCCGGAGAACATCTTCGTCACCGAGGACGGGCGGCTGAAGATCCTCGACTTCGGACTCGCCAAGCTCGCCTCGCCAGACGACTCCGTGCCGCTTCCGGGGCTCACCGCTACCGGAGCGGTGTTCGGCACCGCCGGCTATCTCTCGCCCGAGCAGGCGCGAGGCGACCGCGCAGGACCGGCTTCCGACGTCTTCGCCGCGGGCTCAGTCATCTACGAGCTGCTCACCGGGCAACGCGCCTTTCCCGGCGAGTCGCTGGTCGAAGCGGCCCACGCGGCGATGAAGAGCGAGCCTCCTCCGCTACCCGGGTCGGTTCCCCCATCCCTTCAGGCAATCGTGTCGCGCTCCTTGGAGAAGGATCCGGCGAAACGGTTCCGCGACGGCGGCGAGCTGGCCCGGGCCATCGAGACGCAGCCGATCGCCGCGACGGTCCGGGCGGTGGACGTGACGCGTCCCAGGCGCCGGCATGCGCGCGCGGGGCTCTACGCCGCCGCGGCGACGCTCGCCATCGCGGCCGCCGTCGGCTCCGCCTTCCTCGTGCGCAACAGCGCTTCGCGAGCGGCGCCATGGTGGGCCCAGGAAGACAAATTCGTGGCTGCTGAGCGCGACTTCCGTAACCGGCAGCAACGCGGCCATGCGCCGCGGCCTCCGACGCCGCCCCATTCCGCGAATCCCAACGTCGAGGTTCCGACGCCAGTCGTGCCCGAAATGCCGAACTTCGACCTCAG
>VBKL01000198.1 GCA_005879805.1 Deltaproteobacteria bacterium
TGCGCGTGCGATGGCGGCGCGGCGGTGAATCGCTCGTCACCGATTTCTCCCTCCCGGGAGGGATGGCAAACCTGGAAAAGCTGCGCCGCGAGATCCATCTGCGGCAGGGGACGGACGCGGTCGCGACCGCGCTTGCCCCCTTCTTCGAGCGGGCAGGCGAGCTCGGCAAGTGACCGCACGCATCGTCGTCCTCGGCAGCGCAGACGCCTTTTCGAGCGGTGGAAGGGGCAACACTGCCTGGCTCCTGGAGGATGGAATCGCTCCCTGTACCGTGGATTTCGGACCTACCGCCCTCGTCGCGCTGAAGCGGCTCGGGCGCGATCCGCAGCGCATCGCGGCGATCCACCTGACGCACCTGCACGGCGATCACATCGGGGGAATTCCCATGCTTCTCGTCGATGCCGTGTATCGCGCCCACCGCACGGCGCCATTGGACATCACCGGCCCACCGGGAACGGCGGAGCGCGTCCAGGCGCTCTGGCGCGACTTCTATGCCGACGCGGCCGCGTCGGAGCTGGAGTTCGAGCTGCGCATCCACGAGCTCCGGCCCGGAGACACGGCGCGCATCGCGGGGCGGGAGGCAGCCGCCTTCGCCGCGCAGCACCACCGCGGCGACCGGATCGCGCTCATGCTGTCGCTGAGCAGCCCGGCCGGGAGGCTGGCTTTCACGGGGGACACGGGACAGTGCGACGCGTTGCACGATCTCGCGCGGGGCGCCGATCTCCTCTGCGCCGAATGCACGGAATTCGAGGCCAGCAAGGCTGCGCGGCGCCGGCATCTCGCCTGGAGCGAATTGCGGAGCCTCTTGCCCGCGCTCGGCGTGCGGCGGGTCCTCCTCGGCCATCTGGGAGAGGAGGTGCGCGCGAATGCCCCGACCATCGAGGCCGAGGCCCGCGGGTTGGGACTCGATCTGCGCGTTTGCGACGATCTGGCAGAGATCGCGCTCTTCCCTGGACACCCGCCGACTCCTCCGCTATGAGCGGCGCTCTGTCTCATGGATCGCATCGAACAGTTGCGAGACTTCGTTGCCGCCGCGCCCGACGACCCATTTCCGCGGTACGCCCTGGCGCTCGAACTGAAGGGCAAGGGCGACGCGGCGCAGGCAGCGGCCGAGTTGCAACATCTCCTCGCCCGCCGGCCCGACTACCTCGCGGCCTATTTGCAACTCGCGATGCTGCACGCCTCGGCCGGCAAGACGAACGAGGCCCGATCGGTATTGACGGCGGGACAGGATCTCGCCCGCAAGCAGGGAAATTCGCATACGCTCTCGGAGCTGACCACGGCCCTGGAGGGGCTTTCTTGAAGCCCGCGCACGCGCCACCCACGCAGGAGAATCCCAGACGATGAAGACCCAATGGTTGCTGGTTCCAGCCGCGGCGGCGCTCGCACTCTCGTGCGCCGGTCTCAAGGAAACCCGACCTACCGCGGAGCGCAAGTTTCCGCAGACCGACGTGGCGCAGTGTTACCGCGCGGCGAGCAGCGTCGGGACTCCCAACCTGCAAGGAAGCTTCGAGATCGACCAGTACGTCGACGACAAAGGGGACGCGCCCGCCGCTTGGGTCCACCACGACACCGGCGTCAACAGCTCGACCTTCTTCCAGTGCACCCTGGCAATGGCGGTGGCCTCGAAGTATCCCTCCCTGAACGTGGATTTCGTGGAGCCGAGCACCATTACCTGCGTTGGAGTGGGAGTCTCCGAAGGAAAGGAGCGGACGAGCGGCTGCACCAAGGCGGAAGGCGCGGCCGAGAAGCGGCCGCCCCAGGACGACAAGCTCGCTCGCAGCACGCTCAAGTTCGCCGATTGGGCGGGGCCCACCGACAAGGGTTGGGCGTACTACTACATCGGCGATCTGCCTCAGGCCGTCTCCCAGTTCGAGACCGCGACCAAGGCCGATCCGAAGGACGAACGCGCCTTGCGCGGCCTTGCGCAGGCGCTGGCCGATTCCGGCGGCGACGCCAACCGGGCCCGGGAGGCCGCCAAGAAGGCCATCGAGCTCAAGCCGGAGAGCGAGGCCACCCACGAGGCGATGATCCACGCCTGCCTCGCGGCGAAGGACGACAAGTGCGCGTTCGACGAATTCGATCTGGCCAAGTCCAAGCCCGACCTGGACGCTCGCCGCCGCGAGCTGGCCAGCATCCAGGACAAGGTGAAGGAAGCCGCGGAACGGCTGCAATCCGGCGCCGAGCAGGAGGAGAAGCAGAAGTCGGCGCAGGAGGCGGCCGCGGCCGCCAAGGCGGATCCGGCCGGCTGCAACAAGATGGACAGCGGCAGCGATGCCCAGCTTCTCTGCCTCATCAAGCGCTGTTTCGAGAAGGGCGCGCGTGAATACGCGAAGGAGCTGAAACCTCTCACCGGGCAGGACTACTCGACCGGCGAGTGGAAGGTGGCCAAGCATTCGGGCAGCAAGGCGCAGGTGACGGTTCCCATCCGGGCGGGAACGGCCGCGAAGACCACCCGCGGCAAGAAGGGAGCGCCGGCCGAAGAAGGGGCGCAACCCCACGACGCGACGTGGGATGTCACCGTGGGCGAGACCCTCAACCTGCAGGCCACCAACCAGGACGCGGCGAACATCGCGAGGAGTCACGATTCGTGCAAGAAATAGCCGTACCGATCCTTCCGGAGGCGTAGCATGGACACCGCCCGCAAGCTTCTCGCCGTCCTCGTGCTTTGCAGCGGGGCGGCCCTCGCCGAGCGACCGCCGTTGCAATCGGATTTCGACCGCTGCACCAACGCCGTCCAGAGCAACGGCCGCGATGCGAGTCTGCAAGGACGCGTGCGGCTACAGTTGTTGATCCGGCCCGACGGGCGGCCTTACGCAGCGTTCGTGTGGTCGGAAACCGGCATCACCGAT
>VBKL01000185.1 GCA_005879805.1 Deltaproteobacteria bacterium
CGGGTTCTTTTTCGCCGCCCTGCTCGCCTTCTGGCTGGCGGTGCTCGGCGGCCAGCGCTCGCGGGCCTGCGCGCTCCTCGCGCCCGCCCTCTTTTTCTGCACGGAGCGCACCTTCTTCCACGCGCACCTCGCGGCCTTCGATGTTCCGATCTGCGCGCTCACCGCTGGCGTGGGAGTCGCCTGGGCGCGGGCGATCGGCATCCTGCCCGGATCCGCCTCCCGGATGAGCGGCGGACCGTGGCTCGCGTTCGTCTACGGCTGCGCGCTGGCGGTGAAGCACAACGCCTGGCTCCTGCCGCCAGTGCTCGTCGTCCATGCGCTCTTCTTGCCGGCGCCTTCCAGACGACGCGCGTTCCTCGCCCTGCCCTGGCTCCTGCTCTCGCCGTTGATCCTGTTCGCGGCCTGGCCGCTCCTCTGGCACGCGCCGATGAAGCACCTGGGCGACTGGGTCGCCTTCCACACCCATCACGTCCACTACGCCTGGTTTTACTTCGGACGCGAGCTCCGCGCGCCGCCGTTTCCCGTCATCTACCCGCTCGCCGTCCTCGCGGTCGCGCTGCCCCTGCCGCAAGTGGTGCTCGGAGCGGCCGCCGGCCTGCGGCTGTTGTGGGATTTCTTGCGGCGGAACCTCGGTGCCCTGCGCCTGTTGGAACTGGGTCTGGCCGGCGGAGCCGTGCTGCCGTTCCTCCTCGGCACCACGCCCATTTTCGGCGGAATCAAGCACTGGCTCGCGTTTGTCGCGCTGCTCATGCCCGAGGCCGCCGCGCTGCTCGAGGAGACGGTCCGGACGGCGACCGGCGCCGTTCCCTGGCACACCCGGACCCGCGCGCTCGCCGCGGGCGCGCTCGCGGCCCTCCTCCCTGGCCTGTGGCAGATCGCGCACCTCCATCCGTACGGTACCAGCGCGTATGGAGAGCTGGCCGGCGATCTGCCGGGAGCGGCGAGCCTCGGCATGCAGCGCCAGTACTGGTCGAACAACGTCACCTCTGTGCTGCCCTGGCTCAACGCGCATGCACCGCGCGGGGCGCGCGTCTTCTTCCACGAGGTGAACGTGGAAAGCTATCGCGCCTACCTGCAATCCGGGGCCTTGCGCGCCGACATCCGCTACGCCTCGGGCCCGTGGGACGCGGAGTACGCGGCGCTGCAGTGGCACCGCGAGTTTCGCGATCGGGAGCCGGAGACCTGGAACGCCTTCGGAACGAAGATGCCGGCGACCGGGCTGTACCTCGACGAGGTTCCGCAGGTCGTCGTCTACGCGCGCCCGGGGCTGCCGGGAGCGCCTTGACGCCGCGCCCACTGCGAGCCGACCCCCACAAGTAGGACGAAGCGCGCCGCTGTCGCCGCCTCGGGTCCGAACGCCGGCAACGCCTGCGACATCGCCAACGGCCAGGCCTGCGTGGAGAAGCTGTTGTTCCACAACTTCTCGGACGGCTTCGCGGGCTTCGTCCTCGCCACCAACGCGAAGACGAAGCCGGTGGCTCCCGCCGCCGCCAGCACCACGGGATTCGGTTGCGCGCCGACCCAGGATCAGTACGGCGCCGGCGCGTTCCTGGTGCCCGTGGACGTGAGCGGAGCGCACGGTACGAAGCTGACCAGCACCCTGGCCGGCACGTACGCCCGGGGCAACGGCGGGTAAGGCCGCTGCCGCAAGCCCCGTAGTTGCCGCGCCCGCTTCCGCACTCGGAGGCGGGCGCGCGCATTTTGGCGATAGAGTGGCGCCCGTGGACGGCTGGTCGCGAATGGCGCCGTTTCTCATCGGCTGCGCCGCGTTGGCGCCTGGCGCCGCCGGCGCGCCGCTCGAGCCCCTGTACGGCGCCGTCCACCGCGAGAAGCCCGCGGCCATCGAGACCTTGCAGCAACTGGTCGGCATCGAGTCGGGGAGCCGCGACAAGGAAGGCCTCGACCGCATCGCCGCCCTGCTCCGCGAACGTCTCGCCGCTTTGGGCGGGAACGTCGAAGTAGTCGACCCCGGACAGGACGCGGTGAAGCTGTTCGACACCCCGCCGCAGATCGGCAGGATCGTGGTCGCCCGCTTCGAGGGCAGCGGCGCGCGCAAGATCCTGCTCCTCGCGCACATGGATACCGTCTACCCGCGCGGCACGCTCGCGCGCCGGCCGTTCCGGATCGAGGAGCATCGAGCTTACGGACCTGGCGTCGCCGACGAGAAGGGCGGCGTGACGGTGGTCCTGCACGCGCTCGCCACCTTGAAGGCGCTCGGATTTCGCGACTACGGCCGGCTGACGGTTCTCGTCAACGGCGACGAAGAGGTGAGCACGCCGGGCGCCCGCAATCTCATCACGCGGCTCGCGGCCGAACATGACGTCGTCTTTTCCTGCGAGCCCACGCCGGCGCGGCACGACACGGAACGTGATCCCCGATACCGCGACAGCGAACGCCGACGTGCGCGTCAGGCGGGTCGCCGATTTCGACGTCATCGAGCGCGCCTTCCGCGCGGGTGTTTCGCGAAGCCATCTCGTTCCCGACACCAAGGTGGAGGCCACCTTCGAGCGCCGGCGGCCACCGCTCGAGGCGACCGATCGTTCGCGCGCGCTCGCACGGAAGGCGCAAGCCGTCTACGCGGAGCTGGGCAAGGAGCTGGGCGTCGACGATTCGAGCAAGGGCGCCGGCACCGATGCCGCGTTCGCGGCGCTCTCCGGCAAGCCGGCGGTCGTGGAGAATTTCGGCCTGCAGGGATTCAACTACCACTCGTCGGAGGCGGAGTTCGTCGAGCTCGATTCGATCGAGCCGCGGCTCTACCTCCTGGCGAGGATGATCATGGAGGCGTCGCGGGAGTAACCTTGCGCCGGATGGGACGCTGGGACTGGCTCGCCGACCAGACGCCGCAGGAGCTCCGCGAGTACGCGCTCGGCATGGCCGCCGACGAGATCGCGGCCGAGCTGCGCACCTTCCCGCCCCGTATCGACGAATGGTTGGACGCGGCCATCCGCGAGAAGTACCAGGCGGTGCTCTCGCGGCAGGCTCCACCGCCCGAGGCGACGATGCGGGTCGCCTGCGAGCTAGCGCGGCAGGAGCTGCTTCGCGATTACCAGCTCGTGGACCGGTTCTTCCAGAGCGGCGCCTACCGTGCGGAGCTACCCGACGACCTCGAGGAGCAGACCGCGCACTTCCTCGCGCGTTTCGTCGTCGACTCCGCGCTCGACTTCCAGGAGTTCGGGAAGGGGAAGTTCTCCCGCAAGGATCTGGTCTCTCTCGTCGAGAAGCTGGAGGACCGCCTCTTGCAGGGAAGCCGCTTCCGCCTGTAAGGCTGGTCCGTGCCCAAGATCACTTTCGAGATGGAATCCGTCACGGTCGACGTTCCGGACGGCGGGACGATCTGGGATGCGGCCGGAAAAGCGCGCATCGTGCTGCAGAGGGGGTTCGCCGCTGCGCATCCCTGCTCGGGAAAAGGCACTTGCTCGGGGATGGCGTGCGCGGTGTTCCTGCGGACTGGCGATCCGGTGAACGCGGTCTCGCCGCCGACGTGGCGGGAGAAGTTCTTTCATCGGAGGATTTTCAAGTCGGGGAAACGGCTGGCGTGTCAGTGCAGTCCGCGGCACGATCTCACGGTGGTGACGATGCCGTAGGAAAGTTTCCGATCTTCACAAAGGGACGTGAGCGTTGACGGGAGAGTTGGTTCGCAGCTCACTTCCTCTTCGACGCCGTCCTCTTCTTCTTGCACTCCCCGGTCTTCTCCCGCGCAATCTTCGCCGCCGGCGCATCTTTGTGCGCCTGCACGACCTCCTCGTAGAAGAGCAGCGCGTTCTTGCAGTCTTTCTGCGCCTGGAAGCTCATCCCGATCTTGAGCAGCGCGTCCGGCACCTTGTCCGAAGTCTTGTGCTCCTTGATCACCTTCTGGAACTCGACGATGGCGTCGTTGTAGCGCCCTTCCCCGTAGAGCGACTCTCCCAGCCAGTACTGCGCGTTGGGGGCCAGTTCGTCGTTCTTGTACTTCTGGAGGAACTCGCCCAGGAGCTGCCGCGCTCCCGGCCCGTCGCCTGCGTCGAGCTTCTGCCGCGCGAGCGTGTAGAGGGCCAACTTGTCGGTGGGATGGGCCGCCGCCTGCGCCTCCTTCTGCTTCTGCGCGACCGCCTGGGCGTTGCCATCGATCTTCTTGTCCCGCTCCACGTTCTGCTGCTCGATGGCGTCGAGGCGGTGGGCGAGGACCTCCTGGTTGCCGCGGATCTGCGCCAGCTCGTTCTGTGCCTTTTCGAGATCGACGCCCAGATCGGCGCCGCTCTTGCGCGCCGCGCGGTTGAGCGTGTCGAGCGCCTCCTGCAACTGCTGCAGCTTCTGCTGCTGCTCCTGCTGCATCTTCTGCCGGTCGGCCGCCGCGGCCGCGCCCTGGTCCTTGACCGTCTTCTCCAGCGCGCTGATGCGATTGCGCATGTCCTCGCCTTCCTGGCGAGTGGTCACGCAAGCGGCGCAGGTGGCGAAGGCGGCGAGGAGGGCGAGCCGCTTCACTTGCCCCCCTCGACCGAGATCTCGACCCGGCGGTTCTTCGCCCAGGCGGACTCGTCGTGGCCGGGATCGACCGGGCGCTCCTTCCCGTAGCTGATCGGCTTGACCTTCTTGGCGTCGGCGCCGAGGTCGATGACGTACTTGCGCACCGCTTCGGCGCGCCTCTCGCCGAGCGCGAGGTTGTACTCCGTGGTGCCGCGCTCGTCGGTGTTGCCGGCGACGGTGATCCGGCCGGGCTGCTTCTGCAGGCACTGCCAGTCGGAATCGAGGATGACGCGGGCCTCCTGCGAGAGCGTGGCCTCGTCGAATCCGAAGTAGATGGTCTTCAGCTCGCACGCAGAGGCCCCACCCTGCGCGCCCGACGGCGTCTTGCAGACGTTGTTGACGCACGCCTTTCCCGAGCCGCAATCGGCGTCGGCCTGGCAAGGCTGATCGGCGCAGCGCCCGGCCTGGCAGATCCTGTCGGGGCCGCAATCCTGCGCGGCGCTCGCCTCGGAGCACTCGGCGACGCACTTCTTGTCGGCGGAGCACTTCTGGCCTGCCCCGCAATCCGCGTTGCCCTGGCACTGCGCCTTGGCCACGCAGATGCTGTTCTGGCAGGCCGTTCCGGGCTTCTGCGAGCACTGCGAATCGTCGCGGCACTCCTTGCACGTTCCTCCCATGCAGACCTGGAGGTCGTGGCCCTTGCAGTCTTCGTCGTTGCGGCACTCCGGGTACGGGGGAGGCTTTCCGGGACAGCCGAGGAGCAGGGCAAACCCGATCGAAAACAAGATCCGTCGCATGGCGCGCCGTCTACCACCGCTCGCGCGAGTGTCAAGGAGGCGACCGGTTCCCACATCCCAACAGATGTGGACACCCGCGGTCCGCGCGGCGCGAAGCCTGTTATCCTTCGCCCCCGATGAGCGACGCGCAGCCCGACTCAGAACCGTACGAGCCGGTGCCGGCGCCCGATTACCAGGGCCATCTTCCCGCCGGAAGGCCGCGATGGAAGTCGAGGCTCTTGCGGCTGCTGGCCTGGGGCGGCGCCGCTGCCGTCGTCGCCACGGTCGCGCTCTTCGCCGGATACCTGTACCTGGCGCGCGAGGTTCCGACCTTCGACACCGTGAAGGACTACCGCCCCCTCGTGTCCTCCCACGTCATCGCCCGGGACGGGACGGTGGTCGGGGAGTTCTTCAAGGAACGCCGGACGGTGGTTCCGATGGAGAAGATCCCCCGCGTCCTCTTGCAGGCGGTCATCTCCGCCGAAGACAAGGATTTCTACCAACATCCGGGGGTCAACCCCGTCGCCCTGGTCCGTGCCGCCATCGTCGATACCCTGAGCGGGCGCAAGCGGCTCGGCGCCTCCACCATCACGCAGCAGGTGGTGAAGAACTTCTTCCTCTCCAGCGAGAAGAGGTGGCAGCGGAAGCTGAAAGAGATCCTGCTCTCCGCGCGCCTGGAGCGAAACCTCTCCAAGGACGACATCCTCTTTCTCTACCTGAACCAGATCAATTTCGGCCGGGCCCGCTACGGCGTCGAGGAAGCTTCGCTCTACTACTTCAACAAGCACGTCTGGGAAATCGACCTCGGCGAGGCGGCCATCCTCGCCGGGCTCCCGCAGAACCCTTCGCGCATCAATCCGCGCCGCCATGCCGATCGCGCCAAGCGCCGGCAGATCTACGTCCTCGATCGCATGCTCGCGAACGGCTACATCACGCGCGCCGAGCATGACTCCGAGGTGGAGAAGCCCATCGTCCTTCCGCCCGTGCCGCCGGAGCCGCCGGGCGCGTTCTATCTCGACGAGGTCCGCAGGCAGCTGGTCGCGCAATATGGCGAAGCCGCCGTCGACGGATCCGGGATGACCATCGAGATCGC
The DNA here is from genome assembly GCA_005879805.1 of Deltaproteobacteria bacterium. GTDB lineage: Bacteria > Myxococcota > Myxococcia > Myxococcales > 40CM-4-68-19 > VBKO01. The sequence continues at coordinate 6,313 of VBKL01000185.1, forward strand.
GATGGATCCCAAGCTGCAGGCCGCGGCGGAGACGGCGCTGCGCGACGGTCTGCGAGCCGTGGACCGACGGCAGGGCTACCGCGGGCCGCGCGCGAGGCTCGGCGCCGGGCAGGTCGAGGCGGCGAGGTCGGCGCTGTCGCAGAAGCTCGGGCAGCAGGCCCTCGGGGGCGATGAGGTTTCGGTCGTCGATCTGGACGGCATTCCCGAGAACGATGCGGCGAAGCCCGATTCTCTGGCGCGCGGGGCCCGCGTGCGCGCCCTGCAAGAGGACGAAACCTACATCGCTCTCGTCACCGCGGCGGATGCGCGCGAGGCGAAGGTGTGGCTCGCGCCCGACGTCACGGCGAGCGTCCCGTTCTCGACCATGCAATGGGCGCGCAAGTTCTCGCCCGAAAAGTCCACGCCGCTGCCGCGCGGCGCGAACGAAGTGCTCGCGCCGGGCGATCTGGCCGAGATCCGCGTCCTGCGGCTCGCCACCACCCGGGACGGTCCCGACCACGTACGCCCCACCCGCCTCGAAGTCGCGCTGGAGCAGGATCCGCTCGTCGAGGGCGCCTTCGTCGGCATCGATCTCAAGACCCGGCAGGTGGTGGCGCTCGTCGGCGGATACGATCAGACGCTGGCCACCTTCAACCGCGCGACCCAGGCGCGCCGCCAGCCGGGCTCCGCGATCAAGCCGTTCATCTACGCCGCCGCGCTGGAGAGCGGGCGTTACACGCCGACCACGCGGGTGGACGACTCGCCCGAGGTGATCGTCGATCCCTGGACCGGCAAGCCGTGGAAGCCGCAGAACTTCGAGAAGGACGAGTTCGCCGGCCCCATTCCGCTCCGCCGCGCGCTGGCGGAGTCGAAGAACACGGTCGCGGTCAAGCTCCTCGTCGCGCTCGGTCTCGACAAGCTCCGCACCGAGGCGGCCGAGGCGGGCGTGACGAGCGACATCCCGCAGAGCTTCACCGCGGCGCTCGGCACCGGGGAGGCCGGCGTCCTGGAGATGGTCAACGGCTACACGACGCTAGCGACCTGGGGGCAGAAGGCCGATCCGATCCTCATCCGCCGCGTTGTGTCGCGGGACGGCGTGACGACCCAAGCCGCCAAGCTCGATCCGGTGCAATCGATGCGCGCCGACGTCGCGTATCTCACCGCCGATCTCATGCGCAGCGTGATCGAGGATCCGGAAGGAACGGCGCACTCGCTCTCCGCCCTCGGACGGCCCGCGGCGGGGAAGACCGGAACCACCAGCGAGCACCGCGACGGATGGTTCATCGGCTTCACGCCGACGCTGGTCGCAGGCGCCTGGGTCGGCTTCGACGATCACCGCATGATGGGCAGCTACGAGACGGGCGGTCATTGCGCTGGGCCCATCTGGCTCTCCTGGATGCGGGCAGCGACGGCGGGAACCGATCTCGAGCCCTGGCCGCAGCC
>VBKL01000110.1 GCA_005879805.1 Deltaproteobacteria bacterium
CGGTACCGGGCAGATAGGACCAGTGGAAGCCGACGAGCTTGGTCAGGGCGAGCGCCATCGCGCCGTCGAGGATCCAGTCGGCCGGCGAAGCGAATCCCTCACCGAAGAGCGGAAAAAGGACGATCTGCAGGGCGTCGGCGGTCGCCGCGAGCCCACGGGCGAGGAGAACGCGGCGGCGAGAGAGCGCTGACTTCCCGGGTACTGGCTGCTCGCTCAATGCGGTTATGCGGCTCCGTTCGTCTCCAAGTGCTTCTTCACCACCGCGTCGAGCTTCGCCTTCGAGTGGTTGCTGCCGACCAGTTCCTCGGCAACCTGGCCGTTCTTGAAGAGCAAGAGCCGCGGGATGGAGACGATGCCGTATTTCTGCGGGACGTTCTGCTGGGCGTCGACGTCGAGCTTCCCGACCTTCAGCTTGCCCTTGTACTCCTTGGCCAGCTGATCGACGGTCGGCGCCAGGGCCTTGCAGGGACCGCACCAGGCGGCCCAGAAGTCGACCAGGACCGGTACCTGGGAGCCGAGCACCTCGGCCTGGAAGTTGTCATCGGTGAACGTCGCAACGTCGTTCGAGGCCATTCAGTTCCTCCGTAAAGCTGCGCAGGCGGAGCGCGGAATGTGTCCGGCCACCCCGAGCATGGTAACGTCGGAGGAGCCTTGCAGCGGTTGCAGATCAAGATGCCGCAACCGCTGGGCGGATGCAGCATGCCCTACCTCTCCCTACCCGCGAGCCGCCCGGACGACGACCGCTCGGAATGCTGGCGGCGCGGCGTCCGCTCTGCAACCAATCGGAAGCGATGACGACTGCTCTCGTACACATTGCTCTCAGCGCCTATGTGGCCGCCGCCGTTTTCTTCCTGGTGTGGCTGGTCCGTCCCCAGCGCCCGGCCGCCCCGGACGCGACATCGCGGCTCGTCTCGGCAGGGCGCGCGATGCTGCTCGTCGGCGTGGTGCTCCACCTCGCCTCGTTCGCGGCTGCCCGTGCGCAGGGCGGAATCGCCACCGCGGGCCTGGGGGGGGACGAGTGGAGGGGCGGGCAGCTCTTCAGCCTCCTCGCCGCCGTCACCGTCGCCGGTTACCTGATCCTCGACTTCCGCTACAAGCTGCCGGTCGCGGGAGCGTTCGTGGCGCCGTTCACCGTGGCCGTCATGGTCCCCGCCCACCTCGTCCAGACCGGCGCCAGACAGTTCGCGCCTTCGCTCACGCACTCCGCGGCGCTCGCGCTCCACGTCGGCGCGGCCGCGCTAGGGAGCGCCGCCCTCGGTCTCGCCTTCGCGCTCTCGCTCCTCTATCTGCTCGGCGAAAAGCAGATCAAGAACAAGCATCCGGGGCGGCTCTTCTCGCGCCTGCCCTCGCTCGATCTCATCGACCGGGCCGGGTGGCGGCTCTCCGTCTGGGGTTTCGCGTTCCTCTCCATCGCCATCGCAACCGGCTCCCTCGTCTCCAAGGAGTCGACGGGAGCGAGCTTTCCTTTGCAACCGAAGGAAGGGTTCGCGGTGCTCGCCTGGGCGCTGCTCGCCGCCCTCATCCAGGCCCGCCTCGTCGCCGGGTGGCGCGGACGGCGGGTGGCGCTTCTCGTCGTCGCCGGGTTTCTCCTTCTCGTCGGAACCTACGCCGGACTCTTCGCTGCTCCTCCGCAAGCGTCGACCCTGAGCATGCTCGTTCCGGGGGGAGGGTGAGGTGGCCTCCCCGGTGCTCCTCTGCGTCGGGCTGTCTCATCGCGAGGTGCCCATCGCGGTGCGCGAACAGGTGGCCGTCTCCGCGGACGACCTGCCGGAGAAGCTGCGCCGGCTGAAGGCGATTCCCGGCGTGCGTGAAGCGTTCCTCGTCTCCACCTGCAACCGCCTGGAGATCTTCTCGGTCGCCGATTCGCGCACCGTCGCGGACGATCTGCTCCGCGAGGTGGGACCCGCCGGCGCGCCGCACGCGGTGGTGCGCAGCGACGACGACGCGCTCACGCACCTCTTCCGGGTGGCGGCGAGCCTCGACTCGATGGTGGTGGGCGAGGCCCAGATCCTCGGCCAGATCAAGGACGCCCACGAGACGGCGAAGCTACACGGCGCGGCCGGCGCCTACTTCGCGCGCCTGATGGCGAAGGCCCAGTCGGCGGCGAAGCGCGTCCGCACCGAGACGCAGATCGCGCGCGGCGCGGTGTCGGTGGCGAGCGTCGCCGTCCAGCTCGCCCGCAAGGTGCTCGGCAACCTCGCAGGCCGCACCGTTCTCCTCGTCGGAGCTGGGGAGATGGCGCAGCTCGCTGCCCGGGAGCTCCACCAGAGCTCGGCGAGCGAGCTCCTCGTCGCCAATCGCAGCTCGGCGCGGGCGGAGGAGATCGCGCGCGAGGTCGCAGGCGTCGCGGTGAACCTGGCCGAGCTTCCCGCCCTGCTCGAGCGGGCCGACGTCGTGCTCTGCTCCACCGGGGCGCGGGAGCCCGTCGTGACGCACGAGATGATGGTCCGCGCGCTCAAGGCGCGGCGCTACCGTCCCGCCTTCCTCATCGACCTGGCGCTGCCTCGCAACGTCGAGCCGTCGGTGAACGAGCTCGAGAACGTCTACGTCTACGACATGGACGATCTCGAGCGCGTTGCCGCCGGCAACCGGGAGCTGCGCGAGCAGGAAGTCGCGCGCGCCGAGGAGATCGTCCGGGAGGAGCTCGCCGCCCTGCGCAAGGCGGACCGCGAGCGGTCGGCGGTTCCGGTCCTCGCCCGGCTGCGCGAGCATGCGCACGGAGTCGCGAAGAGCGAGGTGGAACGGACCCTCGCCCAGCTCGCCGCCCTCGACGAGAAGCAGAAGAAGGCCGTGCAAGCGATGGCTTCCGCGATCGTCAACAAGCTGTTGCACGGCCCCACCTCGCGGTTGCGCGAAGAGCAGGGTGGCCCGCTCGCGGAAGCGGCTGCCGAGCTGTTCGGCCTGGCCGAGGGCCCCGGCGCGGACCCCGTCGCGAACCCCGTCGCGAACCCCCCCGAAGGCGAGGCCGCGGACGTCCTGCCCATCTCGGGTCGCAAGTGACGGCGCTGCGCATCGGCACCCGCAAGAGTCCTCTCGCCCTCTGGCAGGCGGAGCGCGTCTCGTCGCTGCTCGCCGCTCGCGGCTATCAGATTCAGCTGGTGCGCATCCAGACCACCGGCGACAAGATCCTCGACCGTTCGCTCGCGGAGGTCGGCGGAAAGGGACTCTTCGTCAAGGAGCTGGAGGAAGCCCTCCACGACGGGCGCACCGATCTCGCCGTCCACAGCGCGAAGGATGTGCCGTTCGCCATACCGGCGGGCTTCGGCCTCGTCTTTCCGGAGCGGGAGGATCCCCGGGACGCGCTGGTCGCGCCCCGCGCGAAGCGATTTGCCGATCTGCCTCGCGGCGCCCGCGTGGGAACGAGCTCGCTCCGCCGCGCCATGCAGCTTCTCGAGTCGCGACCGGACCTGCTCATCGTTCCGGTGCGCGGAAATGTGCAGACGCGGCTCTCCAAAGCGGGGAACGAGAGAGGCAACCCCCAGGGATCGCTCGACGCGGTGGTGCTGGCGCTGGCCGGTCTGCGCCGCCTCGGCCTCGAGCAACACGTCACCGAGGTATTGCCGCTCGAGCTCTCCTTGCCCGCGGGCGGGCAGGGTGCGCTCGCCATCGAGACCGTGCGCGGGAGCGCCGCCGAAGCGGCTTGCGCTCCCCTCGAGGATGCGCAAACGGCGCGCTGCGTCCGCGCGGAGCGGGCCCTGCTCGCCCACCTCGCCGGGAGCTGCACGGTTCCGATCGCGGCCTACGCGGTGGTGGAAACGGACGGCTCCTTGCGCCTGCGCGCCGCGCTCGGCGGACCCGTCGACGGGAAGGTGAAGGTCCTGCGTGCGGAGGGAAGCGGCCGGGAGCCGGAAGCGCTCGGCGTGGCGGTCGCGGAGGACCTCCTCGGCAAAGGGGCGGCGGTGCTCCTCGAAGCGTCTCGTGCGCAAGCCGGCGGCCTGCCCGCGCCAAAGCGATGATCAGCCTTGCGGGAAGGCGGATCCTCGTCACCCGCGCCGCGGAAGAGCCAACCACGCTGGACGATCTACTGCGGGAGCGTGGCGCGGAGCCCGTCCGGCTCCCTTGCATCACCTTCGCTCCGCCCAGCGACCGATCGGCGCTCGATGCCGCGCTCACCCGACTGCGCGCGGGAACCCGTCCGCACTTCGTGGCTCTCGCTTCCGCCCATGCGGGAGATCGGTTCGTCGCCGGGTTGCGCGAAGCGGGGCTGGACCCCGCCGCCGCCCTCGCGGGGGTTTCGATCCTCGCGGCGGGCACTGCGACCGTCCGTCACCTCGCGAACCTCGGCCTCGCCGCGCGCGCTCCGAAAGGAGCCGTCGGCGCCGAGGCAATGGTCGCAGCCTTTGCCGCCGAAGTCCGCGGCAAGGAGGTCCTGGTTCCACGAGCGGAAGAGGGCAACCCCGCGCTCATCGAGGGACTGTCGCGCGCAGGTGCGCGGATTGTCTGTGCAACGCTCTATCGGACGGTGCCGGCTTCGACAGCGGACGAGGCTGCGACGGCGCTCCTTCGCGCAGGCCGGATCGACGCCATTGCCTTCGCGAGCGGGAGCGCGGCCCGCGGATTCGCCTCGTTGTTCGGGGCACAAGCTGGAGCGCTTGCGGGAGCGACGCGCACCGTGTGCATGGGAGAAACCTGCGCCGCGGCCGCCCGGGTCGCCGGCCTGCGAGTCGATGCCGTAGCGGCTGGCGGATTTCCCGATCTCGTTCGATCGCTGGAATCGGTATTGAACGTTCCCTGAGATGGCCAGCCGGGCTCCTGTGCGTTACCTTGGCGGCAAGATGCCCGACCGGCCCAGTATACTTGTCGTCGAGGACGACGACGATTGCCGCATGGTGCTTGCCGATCTATTGGAAATGTCTGGGTATTCGGTCATTTCCTGCGGCGAGGCGCACCGGGCTGTGGAGCTCGCCAAACAGAACGCGCTCGCGCTCGTGCTGGTCGACTTCATGATGCCGGACGCGGATGGCGGCTGGCTCGTCCGCTCCCTGCGCGCGCAGGGCGGGTCGCTTGCCGAAGTGCCGGTGGTCCTCACCACCGGCTCGAGCGCGGGCCGCGAGATCGCCGAATCGCTCGGCGTCCGCTCTCTAGAGAAGCCGTTCGACATGAACCGGCTCCTGGAGCTGGTTCGATCGCTCGCGCCTTCGCCGGAGGAGCGGGCTTCGCCTGCGACGGGCGGAGGCCGAAGGCCACAGCATTGATCGTGAAGCGTCCGCTCGGCCTCGAAGCGATCATCGACTACAAGCTTACGAAAGCCGTCGTCGAGTTGATTCTCGGCCTGCTTCTCGTCATCGGTCTCGTGCGCGGTGCTGAAGCGATGTCCGCGACCTTCGCGCAGGTGATCCTCGATCACGCGAGCGGCGCCTGGGCGCTCCGCGTCGCGACCATCATCGTCCTCACCGGCACTTCGGGACACGTGAAGATCGCCGCCGCCGTGGCCATCGCGGATTCGGTGCTCTCCGCCGTCGAGGGCCTCGCGCTGCGAGCCGGCCGGTGGTGGGCGCCCTGGCTGGTGGTCATCGCCACGGGCTCGCTCATTCCAGTCGAGATCTGGGAGATCATCCGCAAGCCGAAACCGGTGCGCGGAGCGATCCTGATCATCAACTGGGCGATCCTCGTCTACCTGCTGCGGATCGCGCTGCGCGAGCACCGCGAGCGCGTCGCCCATCAGGTGGCGCGCGAATAGAGCCCGTAGACCGCGCCCCAGCCGATCGCCAGCATGATCAGGAAGACGAGGATGGCGACTCGCTCGAGCCACCGGATCGCGCTCTTGCTGACGGCGATTCCCCATCCCATGGTGAAGAACGACCAGACGCCGTTCGCCAGGTGGTAGGCGATGGCGAGGATGCCGAGGATGTAGACGAGCAGCGTCGGGGTGTAGAAGCGCATCTCGTGCGCGATGTCGGCGAACACCTCGGCGTGCCCCTCGAAGAATCGCGGCTGCGCCCAGGCGAGCCAGAGATGGGCGCCGAGGAAGGCGAGCAGTCCGACCGCCGAGGCCCGCTGGAGCCAGTAGCGGAGGCTGCCGAAGTACCGCGCGCTGCTACCGCGCGTGCGGAACATGCGGACGATCCCCCAGACGGTGTGCCAGAGAAGGGGGACGAGCACGACGGTCATGGTGAGCGCGGTGCTGGCGGCGCTCGAATGGCCGGTGACCGCGGTCTGCCATGCTTGCGCGCCGTTGTAGGCGGCGAGGTTGTTCCAGAGGTGGTTCGCGGTCCACACCCCGAGGGGCAAGAGGGCGAAGAGCGATCCGAGCCGTGAGACGACGAAAGTCCGCGCCACCTCTCGCGCCGCCGGAGGCGCGCTGCGGTCGGGCTGATCGGAAGTGAGAGGCAACGCCACCGTGCATCCTCCTTGCGTGCTCGGGGAAAGGAAGGACCTTCAGGGGAGGATTACATTGGCCATCGAGGCGCAGAACTTGCTCTTGAAATTGCCGAAGAATTCGTGCGCGAGCTGATCGGAGCCCAGGATGGCGACGTCGAAGCTTCCCTTGGCCTCGCCGCCATTGCCCGAGTTGAGCTGGGAGACGCTCATGATTCCCTGCTGGGTGAGTGCGGGGAATCCGATCGCCGAGTTGGTCGTCCCCCCGTCGGGGAGAGGCAGGTCGACGACGATCTCCGCGTTGGCATTGTTCACGCCCGGCGCGAACGAACCGAGGCTCTCCTGCGGGATGAAGAGGAGCAGCGTCGTCGCCACCCCGTAGGAGGTGCGGAAGAAATCCGGATGTTGCGCCAGTTTGTCGCAGAGTCCCGGCGTGTCGCTGAGGAGAATTACCGACATCGGTATCTTGGTGTTCTGGCCGGTGTCCACCTGGGCATTGCCGTGGATGGCGCTCCGCACCTCGGGGATGATGGCGCCCGTGAAGGCGCCGTAGACGATGCTGTCGGGAGGGCCGCATCCGCACATCGCGACCGCGAGCGTGAGGAGGATTGTGGCGACGCGCATGTGCTGTCCAGGCCCCCGAAGAGCGCCGGCCTTGCGGCGTCTGTCCCGGGTGCTCCGCCATCCGGCGCGGCGTGCATCCCGACGTCACCTGGGTCCTGCCGCAGGCGGAGGCCGTCGCCCGGGGGCTCGTGTCCCGGGGCGATCTGGAGGCCGCGCCCTCGCGAGAGATCCGCGTCGACGAGGTGCGGGCCCTTTCCCGCCGGCTCTCCCTCGCCCCCGCCATCGGCCGGCGCAAGGTGGCCATCGTGACGCCGGCGGAAGCGCTCAACGAGCGGGCCCAGAACACGCTCCTCAAGACCCTGGAGGAGCCTGCCGCCGTCACGACCTTCGTCCTCGTCTCCTCGGAGCCCGATTCCCTCCTCGCCACGGTCCGATCGCGCTGCCTCCGGGTCCAGCTGACTCCGCTTCGCGCGGAGATCATCGAAGCGCTGCTCGTCGAGCGGGGCGTTCCCGCGGCCGAGGCGAAGCAGAGGGCGGCCCGGGCGGGCGGATCGCTCGGCCGCGGTCTGGCGCTGGATGCGGAGGAGCTGACGCGGCGGGAAGGTCTCGTGCGCGAGCTGGAAAGGGCGGCTTCCGCTCCCGACGAGCGCCAGGCGCTCGATCTGGCGGAGGCGCACGGCGAGCGCGAGGCGGCGCACGAGGTCGCTGGCATCGCCCAGCAGTGGACCCGCGATCTGCTCGTCTGCCAGGCGGGAGGAGCCGTCGACGCGAACGAGCTGGGAGAGCTCGCCCAGAAGGTCGCCTCCCAGAACCCGCCCGGCCGGCTCCTCGAACAGGCGGCAGCCTGCGCAGACGCGCTCGAAGCGCTGGACCAGAATGGCAACGGGCGGCTGCAGCTCGAGCGGCTCCTCTTGCGGATGCGGGAGATGCGACGTGGCTGACCTGTCCGAGCTGCTCGAAGGGGCCCGCTCCGGCAAGGGACACGCCGTCTATCTCGTCGAGGGCGACGAATACCTGGCGAAGAGCGCCGCTCGCGACCTCGCGGAAGCCCTCGTTCCCGAGCACGACCGGGCGCTGAACCTCGTCGTGGTGGACGCTTCCGCGGGGGCCCGCGAGGTCGCCTCGCACCTCCTCACCGTCGCCATGTTCGCCGCCCCGAAGGCCGTGGTCGTCGAGGGCGCGGAAGCATTCGCGACCGAGGTGGATGCGGAGCGCGAGCTCGGTCGCGCACGGGAGTTGTGGCAGGCGAAACGCCAGCGGGACGCCGCGCGGCGGCTTCTGAAGCTCTTGGCCGGCGCGGGATGGCAGCTGAGCGATGCGGCGTTCGGTGCACGCGGCGCGGCCAGCGCGGCGAAGTGGCGCAAGGAGGTCGGCGCCGCGCCCGAAGAGAGCGACAAGGGATGGCTGCAGGAGCTGGCCGGATATGCCGAGGCGCAGCGGTTGCAGGCTCCTCCCGACGACGTGGACGTTCTGGTCAGCGCCGTCGAACGGGGCCTGCCGCCGCGGACGCATCTCATCCTCGTCGCCGAGGGGCTTCCCCAGAAGCATCCGCTCGCGCGCCTCGCCGCCACCAAGGGCGCGGTCCTGCGACGCAAGGCAGAGCGGCGCGGCCGGACCATCGACACCCTCGACATCAGCGAGGTGGTGCAGGAGGTCCTCGGACCTCTGCGCAAGCGCCTCTCCCGCGAGGCGGAGCTGGAGCTGAAGCAGCGGCTCGGCGACGACCTGCGGCTCCTCGCCAACGAGGTTGGCAAGCTCGCCATCTACGCCGGCGACCGGGCGCTCATCGGGCGCGAGGATGTCGAGGCCATCGTCGCCCCGGTGCGCGAGGAGGAGTTCTTCGCCGTCTCGGAAGCGGTGCAGGAAGGAGATCTCGGACGAGCGCTCTCGCTGCTCCACGACGAGCTGCGCCGGACCCAGAACGCCACATCGGTGGTGCTCCCGTTTCTCGGAGCGGTCGCCGGGGCCGTGCGGCGGGCTCTCGCCGATCACGCCCGCTACGCCTCGATCCCGCAGGCGGCGGGCCCCCGCGAAATCCCTTACAACGAGTTCCAGCGCAGCGTCTTTCCGGCCGTCGAGGCGGAGCTCGAGGAGAAGGGGCAGAAGGTCCCCAACCCGTTCGTGGCCTGGCTCGGCTACAAGCGTTCGCGGCGCCGCCCCCGGAGCCACTGGCGCCGCTCGCTCGTGCTCTGCGCGGAGGGAGACTTCGCGTTAAAAACAGGGGCGGATCCGCGACTCCTCGCCGAACGGCTGCTGACGCAGATCTGCGGAGCGCGATAAGAGAAGATCGATAACGATGGCCGCCCGCACCCTCGTCACCATGGCCCTGCCGTACGCGAACGGCAGCCTCCACCTCGGCCACCTGGTCGAGGCGGTGCAGACCGACGTGTACGTCCGCGCGCTCCGGGCGGCGGGCGAAGAGGTGGCCTTCATCTGCGCCGACGACACGCACGGAACCCCCATCGAGGTGAACGCCGCTCGCGCGGGCATTCCGCCCGAGCAGTTCGTGGCCCGCTTCCACGCCGAGCACTCCGCGAACTACCGCGCCTTCGAAGTGCTGCACGACATCTTCTACACGACGCACTCTCCGGAGAACGAAGAGCACGCGGTCCGTATTTTCCGGGCCCTCGACGCGGACGGCGCGGTCGAGCGGCGCCCGGTCGAGCAGCTCTATTGCGAGATCGACAAGCGGTTCCTGCCCGATCGCTTCGTCAAGGGCGAGTGCCCGAAGTGCGGCGCCAAGGATCAGTATGGCGACGCCTGCGAGGTTTGCGGGAGCACCTACGAGCCGACCGATCTGAGGAATCCCTACTGCGCGCTCTGCAAGGAAGCTGGCAGGGGAGAAGTTCCGCCGGTGCGGCGCACCTCGATGCACTACTTCGTCCGGCTCTCGAAGTACCAGGACTTCTTGCGAGGGTGGACTTCGGCTCCCGGGCATTTGCAACCCGAGGTGAAGCGCTCGATCGACGGCTGGCTGTCGGAGCCGCTCAAGGACTGGGATATCTCCCGCGACGCGCCCTATTTCGGGTTCCGCATCCCCGGAGAGACGGAGAAGTACTTCTACGTCTGGCTCGACGCGCCGATCGGGTACCTCTCCAGCACCGATCGCTGGTGCAAGGATCGCGGCGACAACCTCGACCGCTGGTGGGGGAAGGACGCCGACACCGACATCGTCCATTTCATCGGCAAGGACATCGTCTACTTCCACACGCTGTTCTGGCCGGCGATGCTGCACGCTTCCGGCTGGAAGGTGCCGGCCCACGTCCACGTTCACGGGATGCTCACGGTGGACGCCGCGAAGATGTCGAAGACGCGCGGCAACTTCTTCACCGTCGACGACTATCTCGCCGCCGGGCTCGATCCCGAGTGGCTCCGCTATTACTACGCCTCGAATCTCGGGCCGACGCCGAGCGACATCGACCTCTCGCTCCTCGAGATGAAGAACCGCGTGAACGGCGAGCTCTTGAACAATGTCGGGAACCTCGCCAACCGGGCCCTTTCCATCGTCTGGAAGAGCTTCGAGGGAAAGCTCGGCAAGCTCGCCGCCTCGCCGGAAGAGCTCTGGCAGATCTCCGCCATCGAGCGGAAGGTGGCGGGGCATTACCGCGCCATCGACACGCGCGCCGCGGTGCAGGAAGTGCTCGCGCTCGGAAGCCTCGCCAACGCGCGCCTGCAAGAGAAGCAACCCTGGAAGCTGCTCAAGACCGACCGCGCCGCGGCGCACGCCGAGCTCACCCTCGCAGTGAACGTGGCGCGCGTTTGCGCGCGGCTGCTGGCGCCCGTCGTTCCCCGATTCGCGAAAGGGGTCGAAGAACAGACGGGCGCGCCGCTCCGCTCTGGCGATTCCGGCTGGCTCGAGGAGACGCAGATCCGCGAACCGAAGCCGCTCGTACGGCGGGTCGAGGACGAGGACCTCGAGAAGCTTTCGGGAAAGTTCGTCGGCCGGACGGCGGACGCGCCTTCCAAGGAGCCCGCGAAGGGCGCTGCGCCCGCGAAGGAATCCGCGACCGCGACGGCGCCCGCCCCGGCAGCCGGCAGCTCGGAGATTTCCATTGACGAGTTCGGCAAGATGGATCTCCGCGCCGGCAAGGTCCTCGCCTGTGAGCGGATCCCGAAATCCGACAAGCTCCTCAAGCTGACCATCGATCTCGGCGAGGGCGCGCCCCGGACCGTGGTGAGCGGCGTCGCGCAGGCGTACGCTCCCGAGGAGCTCGTCGGCAAGACCGTCGCGGTGGTGGCCAATCTTCCCAAGAAGCCGCTGCGCGGCGTCGAGTCGCATGGCATGGTGCTCTTCGCCACGGGCGGCAAGCGGGGCCTCATCGCGGTGGAGATCGGCGAGGACGTTCCGCCCGGCGCGAAGGTGAAGTGATGGGTCTCTTTTCCTGGCTGAAGAAGAAGCCCGCGGTGGAAGGGGAGCCCCCCGCCGTCGAGGAGCGCGCCGAGACGACGGCGGAGGTCGCAGAGGCGCTCGACTCCCACAACGGCGCGGTCAGAGTGGATGCGGCGCGGGCGATGCTCGATCGCGCCCGCATGGGCGACGCGGAAGCCGCGCAGGCGCTGGCGGGGCGCATGGACGACCTGCTCTCCGACGACGAGCCTTCGGTCCGCACCACGGGGCTTTCCGCGCTGCGCGTGCTGCGCTCGAGGGAGCTGTTCGAGCAGCACCAGAGCACGGTGCTCGCGCTCCTCGCCGATCGCGTTGCGCAGGTGCGCACCACCGCGGTCTGGTCGGCGGCGAGCATCCCCTCTGACACCGCCCGCACGCAGGTCCGTGCCGTGCTCTCTTCCGACGAGGAGCCGCTCCGCTTCGCGGCGGCCTGCGCGCTGAGCGAGCTCGGCGACCCTGCCGCGGTGCCCGAGCTCACTTCCGCTCTGCGCGAGGACCACCGGCGGCAGGAAGCTCTCTCCGCCCTGCTGGCGCTCGGGGATCCGGGCGCGCTCCCTCACGTGTCCGCGCTCTTCGAAGAGGAATCGCTGGGCGAGCTCGATCGCACGCTCGCCGCCGCCGTGCTGCACCGGCTTGGCGACGCTCGCGGCGGAGAGCACCTCTGCGCCCGCATCGGCGAAGGGAGCGACGATGCGCCGATCGCGGCGGAGTGGGCTGGCCGCCTCCGCGTCGCCGATGCCATTCCGCCGCTGGAGGAGGTCGCGGAGCGCGAAGGAGATCCGTCGCGCGGCGCGGCGCTGCGCGCGCTCGGACGGTTGCAGGCGCCGGGGGCCGAGGATCGGCTGCTCGCGCTCGTGCGATCCGCGGAAGAAGCCGAGGACCTCAGGATGGACGCTGCCGAGGGTCTCGCGGAGCTGGGAACTCCCCAGGCGATGGAGGCGCTCGAGACGCTGTCCCGCGAAGAAGGCGAGCTGGGATCTCTTTGCCGCGAGCTCGTGGCCGAAGTCGCAGAGAGCCGGCGATCGCAAGAGCGGAAAGATGCCGGTGCGGGCGGTTGAACGATGCTCATCGACGCGCACGCCCATCTCGATTTCGCGGATTACGGCTCCGATCTGCCGGCGGTGATCCAGCGCGCCAGGGACGCTGGGCTCGTGCACGTGGTCCTGGTCGGACAGTGGGGCGAGGGTTCCGGAATGGCGTCGGCGCGGGCCGCGCTGGAGCTGGCACGGACCGATCCGGGCTTCTTCAGCGCCACCGCCGGAATCCATCCCCACGACGCCGCCCGTGCGACGGCCGGCGACCTCGCCGAGCTCGAGGCGATCTGTGCCGATTCGAGCGTGGTCGCGGTGGGAGAATGCGGGCTCGACTACCACTACGACCGGTCACCGCGCGAGGTGCAGCGCGAGCGGTTCGCGGAGCAGATCCGGCTCGCCAAACGGCTGCTGAAGCCGCTCGTTGTGCACACGCGGGAAGCCGACGAGGACACCGCTGCCCTTCTCGAGCAGGAGCTAGGGCCGCAGGGCGGCGTCGTGCATTGCTTCATGCCTATGTAGCATTCACTGCCACCCGGCTTGCCGAGCTGCGCGGGGAGTCGCTCGGGGAAATCGAGCGAGTGACGACCGCCAACGCGCGGCGGGCACTTCATCTGAATAACGGGCCCCCCTCCGGTATCCAAGGAACGCCATGACCAAGCTCATCGCCGCCGTCGCCCTCGCCGCAGGCCTTTCGACCGCCGCCGTCGCCGCGCCGAAGACCGAGACCATGAAGGTGTCCGGTTGGCACTGCGCCGGCTGCTCCGCCCGCACCGAGTCCGCCCTGAAGGACCTGAAGGGCGTGACCACCGCTTCCGCCGACAAGAAGAAGCAGGAAGTGACGGTGACGTACGACGATTCGAAGGTGAAGCGCGCCGACCTGGAGAAGGCGGTCGCCGACTCCGGCTTCACGGTCGAGAAGTAGCGCTCCGGCCTGGGCTCCCGCTCAGGCCTCCCAGCTCAGCCATTCGTCGGTCATCGGCGTGGTTTCCTCGTCGGTCGTCTTCCAGCGTCCACGCCATTCGACAACATCCCAGCCCCGGCGCACCGCCTCGGAACGGAACGCCGGCTTGGGATTGACGACGACGGGATGCCCTACCTCCTCGAAGAGAGGGGTATCCGCGACCGAGTCCGAGTAGAGGAACGAACGGGAGGCGTCGATCCCGTGGCGGGCGAGAATTTCCTTCACGCGCTCGCGCTTTCCTTCCTTGAAGACGATGGGCGCGACCAGCTCCTCGCTGGAGAGGCCCTCGCGGATGATCGCGCGCGTGCCGACTGCTTCGTGGGCGTGGAGGAACTGCCCGATCTCGTCGATGATGAACTGCGGCGAGCCCGAGGCCACGACGATGAGGTGGCCGAGGAGCAGGTGCCTGCGCACCGTTCGCAACCCGCTCTGGGTGATGCGCTTCTTCACGTGCTTATCGAAGCAGCGGCGGGCGAGCTCGCGGAGCCGGTCGGCCCGCAGCCCCTGCTGGCAGCGGCTCCCCAACGCGACCATGTCCGCCTCGCTGAGGCGCTTGCGGGCGTAGTCGTAGAGCGCGCGGGGCACCTGGCTTCGCACGGCGGGCGCCATCTCGCGATTCGAGTAGAGGTACCAGGTGAAGATGGTTCCGGCGTTCCCGTCGAGGAGCGAGTCGTCGATGTCGAAGACGGCAGCGGTGCGCTGGAAGGGTTGCATCATCCCTCCCCGGTCTCGTAAAGGCCCGGACCGCGGAAGCGCCTCGCGTCCGGCGCCCGCGGCTCTCCGTTCCAGGAGGGCAGCTTGAAGAGATGGCGGTCGTATAGCCGCTGGTATTCGGTGAAAGGCCCCGCGGCGGGGTCGCGGGAGAAGATGGCTCCGAAGGCGGCCATCCTGCTGTCCAGCTCGTCGAGGGCATGGACGACGAGCGCCTCCAGCGTCTGCGGCTCCTTGGGGCTGCCGTGCTCGAGCTGTCCGTGGTGCGATGCGACGAGGTGGACGAGGTGCATCTGCAGCTCGCGGGGGAATCCCTCGATTCGCGCAGCGCGCTCGTGGATGAGCTGGCAGGCGAGCACGATATGGCCGACGAGGCGTCCCTCGTCGGTGTAGACGAAGCCCTCGCCCTCGCGGGTCAGCTCGCGGACCTTGCCGAAGTCGTGGAGCAGGCAGCCCGCGGTGACCAGGTCGCGGTCGAGCTGCGGGTAGTGATCGCAAACCCGCCAGGCGAGCTGCAGGATCGAGAGCGTGTGCTCGCACAGTCCCCCGGCCCAGGCGTGGTGGATGGTCTTCGCGGCCGGTGCGACCCGGAACGCGAGGCCCAGCTCAGGATCGTCGAGCAGCCCGAGCAGGAGCTCGCGGACGTGCCGGTCGCGAACCTCGGCGCAGAATCGCCGGACCTGCCCGAACAGATCGTCGGGGTCGAATCTCGAGTCGGGGACGTCCCGCTTCCGGAGGGCGACGACATGTCGATCCATGCCTGAGTGCTGTAGCACGGCGGTCCGACAACGGGTCCGCGGGGCTACGCGTCCGATTCCTCTTCCTCGACTGGCGCTGCCCGTCCCGCCTTCTTCTTCGCCTTCTCGGCTTCCTCGGCGGCGATCTCCTCGGCCGGCCGCGGCTCGATCGTGTAGTCGGTGATCTTTCCTTGCGCCTTGAGCGCGCGAAGGCCCGTGTCGAGGGCCAGCCAGCGCGACTTCGCTCGCACCTTGATGACGATGGGAGCGGCGGGGCGTTTGATGAGGCTCACCGGATCGAACTCGCCGGAGAGGATGCTGACGGACCAGTTCGCCTCGAGGTCCGAGTCGACGCGGACGTTGCACTCCTTCCCCTCCCAGATCGCCTTCGCCATGGCGCCTGTTCTACCAGAAGGGGCGCTGCCTCAGTGGGGGACCGCGCGGACCGCGCCCGCGTTGGGAACGGCGCGCTTCGCGATGCGCGGGGCGTGGGACTGGATCCAGAGCGCCGCGAGGAGCCCGAAGACCATCATCGCGAGGGTGATGTAGAGCAGCCTGCGGTTGTCCTTGCGGCCTTGCTCGCGCATCGAGCTGATGCCCGGAAGCTGGCCTGCTGGAATCCAGCGGCTTTGCCCCTCCCGGCGCACGAGGTCGTCGGCGGCGATGATCCCGCTCTGGTACAGCTTGAGAAATTCCTTCTGGGAGCCGACCGTCAGTTCGCCGCCGGCGTGGCGCACGTCGAGCTTCATGGCCCGTAAAAATG
The DNA here is from genome assembly GCA_005879805.1 of Deltaproteobacteria bacterium. Classification (GTDB taxonomy): domain Bacteria; phylum Myxococcota; class Myxococcia; order Myxococcales; family 40CM-4-68-19; genus VBKO01. The sequence goes on from VBKL01000110.1 coordinate 15,476, forward strand.
GCGACGGCCTGCCCGCTCGGCAACCAAGCATGACACGTTGCGGTGCGAAATTGATTGCGCGGTGTTCACCGTCCAACGCGCGGACGGATACGCACTTCGCCGCGCCGCGCCTTGCGGGTTTTTGCGTAAAGGTGCGTAATGTCTGGATTCCGAAAGTCGGCAGAAGGGTTGCAACGCGCTGACCAGCGCAGGCCACCGCCGAGGTACACCGTGCCCGATAGTCTCGTCTCGCAGTCGGAAGAAACTCCCAGAGCAACCGGAGACCGCGCCGCGGCCGCCCGGATCCTCGCTCGGAGCTTCTACCGAGAGCTTCGCGAGAACGGTTACACCGCGAGGCAGCTGCTGTCCCTCTCCACCGAGCTCATCGAGCTCGTGACGCAGGATCTCCAGCGCGAGCGCCAGGAAGGCGTGAGCGTCCGCGTCGCCTAGAGTCGTTCCGAAAACATCGAGCAGGCGAGCGGGCCGGGGATAGGGCCCGTTCGCCTTTTTCGCCGCTTGACGCTGCGGATCGCGGAGCCTATGTAGCCCCTCCGAAACGGAGGCTTCATGGCTCGGATCGCGATCAACGGCTTCGGACGGATCGGCCGCAACATCCTCCGCGCCGCCATCAAGCGCGGCGCGAACTTCGACGTCGTCCACATCAACGACATCGACAAGCCCAAGACCCTCGCCCACCTCTTCAAGTTCGACTCGGTGCACGGGATCTTCGAGGGCAAGGTGGAGGCGCTGGAGGACGCCATCGTCGTCAACGGCAAGAAGATCGCGGTCACCGCCAAGCGCGATCCCTCGGAGCTGCCCCACAAGCAGCACGGCTGCGACATCGTGCTGGAGTGCTCGGGCCGGTTCACCAACCGCGTCGACGCGCAGAAGCACATCGCGGCCGGCGCGAAGAAGGTGATCATCTCCGCTCCGGCCAAGGGCCAGGATTTCACGGTCGCCTTCGGCATCAACCACGAGAAGTACGATCCGAAGAAGCACGAGGTGATCTCCAACGCGTCGTGCACGACCAACTGCCTCGCGCCCATCAGCAAGGTGCTTCTCGACAATTTCGGTATCGAGCGCGGGTTCATGACCACCGTGCACAGCTACACGAACGACCAGCGCATCCTCGACCTGCCCCACGAGGACCTGCGCCGGGCGCGCGCGGCGGCGGTCTCCATGATCCCGGCTTCGACCGGCGCGGCGAAGGCGATCTACGAGGTGATCCCCGAGCTCAAGGGCAAGCTCAGCGGGACCGCCATCCGGGTCCCGACGCCCAACGTCTCCATCGTCGACCTCACCGTCGAGCTCTCGAAGAAGGCGAGCGTCGACGACATCCACAAGGCGATGCGGTCGGCCGCCGAAGGAAAGATGAAGGGCGTTCTCCAGTACAACGACGAGCTCACTGTCTCGGTCGACTACAACGGCAACCCGCATTCCTCGATCTACGATTCGACGCAGACGGCGGTGACCGAGAGCGGGAGCCTGGCCAAGGTCTTCGCCTGGTACGACAACGAGTGGGGCTTCTCCAATCGCATGGTGGACGTGGCGCTCCTCGTCGAATCGAAGCTCTGAGGCAGGCCGCATGGTCCGCTCGGTCGAGGATCTCGACGTCGCGGGCAAGCGCGTCTTCGTGCGCGTCGATTTCAACGTTCCCCTCGACAAGAAGACGGGGGCGGTGAAGGACGACGCGCGCATCCGCGCCGCGCTCCCCACCATCCGCCATCTCGTCGGCAAGAAGGCGAAGACCATCCTCGCCTCGCATCTCGGGCGGCCGGACGGCAAGGTGGTCCCGGAGATGTCGCTCGTGAACGTCGGCGAGCGGCTCTCGCAGCTCTTGAACCAGGACGTGCTCTTCGCGGACGACTGCGTCGGCGACGGCGTGCGCAAGCTCGTCTCGCAGATGAAGGAAGGGCAGGTGGTCCTGCTCGAGAACCTGCGCTTCCACCCCGAGGAGGAGAAGAACGACGAGGACTTCTCGCGCAAGCTGGCGCAGCTTGCCGAGGTCTACGTGGATGACGCTTTCGGCACCGTCCACCGCGCTCACGCCTCGACGGTGGGGATGGTCAAGTTCGTGCCGCAAAAGGGCGCCGGATATCTGGTGCTGGCGGAGCTGAAGTTCCTGCAGCCGCTCATCTCCGGCGCCAAGAAGCCGTATCTCGCGCTCCTCGGCGGCGCCAAGGTCAGCGACAAGATCAAGGTGATCGAAAACTTGATGGCGCGCGTCGATGCGCTGCTCATCGGCGGAGCGATGGCGTACACGTTCCTCGCCGCGAAGGGGATCGGCGTGGGATCCTCGCGGGTGGAGAAGGACAAGATCGATCTCGCCCGGCGGATTCTGGAGAAGGCGGAGAAGTCGCGGGTGCAGATCCTCCTGCCCCACGATCATGTAGTGGCGCAGGAGCCGAAGGGCGGTGTGCCGACGAAGGCGGCGGAGACAGCGCCGCGGCGATCGCCGAGATGGGGCTCGCGGACAAGGTGAGCCATGTCTCCACGGGCGGCGGCGCCTCGCTGGAGTTCCTCGAAGGACGCGAGCTGCCCGGTGTGAAGGCGCTGGAGGGCTGATGGCGCGGCGCAAGTTCGTCTGCGGCAACTGGAAGATGCACAAGACGGGGCAGGAGGCGTTGCAGCTCGTCAAGGATCTCGTGCAGCGTCTCTCCGGGGCGTCCGCGCAGGTCGGCATCGCGCCGCCGTTCACCGCGGTCGCGCAGGTGAAGTGGGCGCTTTCCCAGGCCAGATCGCCGCTCCAGCTCTTCGGGCAGAACTGCCATCATGAGAAGCAGGGTGCCTTCACCGGCGAAGTGAGCGCCCTGATGCTGAAGGACGCGGGATGTGACGGCGTCATCCTCGGCCACAGCGAGCGGAGGCAGCTGTTCGGGGAGACCGACGAGGGCGTCGCGCGCAAGGTCAAGGCGGCGCTCGCGGAAGGGCTCCATCCCATCGTTTGCGTCGGGGAGACGCTGCAGGAGCGCGAGGCCGGGCGGACCTGGGAAGTGGTGTCGCGTCAGATGCGCGCCGGCCTTGCAGGGCTGGACACGGGCGCGGTGCAGAAGCTCACCATCGCGTACGAGCCGGTCTGGGCGATCGGGACGGGGCGCAACGCCACCGCAGCCCAGGCGCAGGAAGTGCACGGGCAGATCCGCGGCCTCTTGCGCGAGCTGGGCGGCGCGGCGGCGGCGGACGCGGTGCGAATCCAGTACGGCGGATCGGTGAAGCCGGACAACGCTGCGGAGCTGCTCGGGCAGCCCGACGTCGACGGAGCGCTAGTCGGCGGGGCCTCTCTGAAGGCGGAGGACTTCGCCAAGATCGTCGAGGCCGCGCGGTAGCTCCCTGCTCCGATGCCGCCGCTCGATGGCACCGTGATCGGCTTCCAGCGCTGGGACCGGCTGCTCTTCCTGCACTTCGAGGTTCCCGCAGAGGCGCTGCGCGCGCTCGTGCCGCCGCGGCTCGAGCTCGACACGTACGAAGGCCGCGCGTTCGTCAGCGTCACTCCTTTCACGGTGGTAGGCGCGCGGCTCCGCGGAGCACCGCCGATTCCGGGAATCGCCCGGTTCGACGAGCTCAACGTCCGGACGTACGTGCGGAACGGCGAAGAGGGTGCGGTCTGGTTCTTCAGTCTCGACGCGGCGAGCCTGGCGGCGGTGGCCATTGCACGCGCCACCCTCCGCCTGCCGTACTGCTACGCGGGCATGCACCGCAGCGAGGATCGAGGCCTGTTCCGCTACGACTCGGTTCGGGTCCTCCCCGCCCCCCAGGCGACCTTCTCCGGCTCCTGGTCGGTCACCGGAGCGGCTGCTCCAGCCGGGCCGGGAACGCTCGCACATTTTCTCTGCGAGAGGTACGCGCTGTTCTCGCGCGCCTTCGGATCGAAGCTGTTCCGCGTCCGCGTCCGCCACCCGCCCTGGCAGCTCCAGCCCGCGGAGGACGTGCGTTTCGCCGAGACCCTCGCGCAGGCGGACGGCTTGCCGCCGCTCGGCGCGCCGGTGCTCGCGCAGTACTCCGAGGGCGTCGACGTGGAGTTCTTTCCGCCGGCGCTCGTCTAGCGAGGCGGCGCCGCGGCCGCGCTGCAACGGATCGTGGCGCGGCGCCCTTCCTCAGGTCTGTTGGCCCAATGCCCGAAGCGTCGGCTCCACCGTCGCGACCATCGAGAGGGTGAAAGACCACACGGTGATCCAGACGAGGACGAAGAATGCCGGCTTGACCCATGACTTGATCGGCTCCATAGGGATTCCTGCATAGGTTTGAGATGACGTAGGACCGCGTTCAAATGCCTTCCGGATCTGCCAGATTTTGTCGATGCAGCGCGCCATGGGATCCATCCGATTTGCGAAATCGTAGCAGCCATTACCAGAACGAATGAATGCCGTCAAGCTTCGATCTCCAGTTCCAGCAAAGCGGAGCTGAGGCTCTTCCCGTGCGCGTCGAGGGAGAGCGAGGTGGTTACGCCGCCCGCCAGCGCACGCTCGCACACGAACTGCAGCGCATGCAGGTGGGGCAGCTCGAATCGGCGCACTTCGCCGAGAGCGATCCCGGCCAGATGCTGCCTCACTGCGCTGGCCGTCACCTGCTCGCGCAGGAGCAGAAAGTCCTCCGGACGATAGGCGATGACGGAGAGGATCGACGTATCGCCCTTGTCGCCGGCGCGGCCGTGCGCGAGCTCGTGCAGCTTGCGTCTCATGGGTTGCTCTCGAAAAGGGTGAGCTGCGGGATCGCACGGTCTCGCGGGATGAAGCAGGAGACGATGCCGACCTGCTCGTGGACGTACTTGCGGGCTCCGCCGCCGCCAGCCGGGCCGTTGGTGTAGAGCGCCTCGACCTCTTCGCCGATGCGGGAAGCCTCCTCTCTCGTCTGGCAGCGCGCCGCGACCCGCAGGCGCACTTCATAGGGACGGTCGCCGGTGAAGAACGAACGGCCCTGCAGCGACGTCCTGCCGATGAGGTCCAGGCGAACCTCCACGCCGTGCAGGCGCTCGCGCACGATGGCGGCGGCCAGCTCCGCCCGCCCGACGGCGTTCGTCCCCGCGTAGCCGATCTCGCCTTCGCCGACGAACCCCGCCCGATACCCGACGCTCACCTTGAGCGAGGCGGGGCGCGGGCTTCCCGTGGCGCCCGAGATGGCGACGCGGTCCGGCCCCGCGGCGTGCAGGCGCACCGTGGTGAAGTCGGCCACCACGTCGGGCGTGAGATAGGCGGATGGGTCCGTCACCTCGTAGAGGAGCTGCTCGGTGACGGTGGCGAGGTCGATGCGGCCTCCGGTCCCGTCGACCTTCCCGATGGAACCATTTCCCTGCTCGTCGACGTCGGCAAAGGGGAAGCCGAGCGTGGCGAGGCCCGGGACGTCCTTCCTGCCCGGATCGGCGAAGTAACCGCCAGTGACTTGCCCGGCGCATTCCAGAAGGTGGCCGATCACGGTGCCGCGCCCTACGCGAAGGGCATCGTCCGCGCGCCACGCGAAGCGGTGCATCATCGGAGCGACGAAGAGCGAGGGATCGGCGACGCGCCCGGTGACGATCACCTCCGCGCCGCTTGCCAGCGCCGGCAGCAGCGCCTCCGCGCCCAGATAAGCGTTGGCCGAGACGATCGAATCGTACTCGCGCAGCGGGCGGCCGGTTTCCAGTGCGGGCTGGCCCAGGTCGAGCGAGGCAAGGACGTCGTCTCCGGTCACCGCGGCGATGCGCAGGCGCAAGCCGAGCCGGCGGGCGATCTCGACGATCCGCCGGGCGGCGGCGAGCGGATTCGCCGCGCCCATGTTGGTGATGACCCGCACGCCGTTGCGCACGCACGGCGGCAGGAGCAGCTCCATTCGCCGCTCGAGCAGCGGGTCGTATCCGCCGTCCGGATCGCTGCGCCGCCGCAACTGCGCTAGCGCGATGGTGCGCTCGGCCAGGCACTCGAGCACGAGGTACTGGAGCCGTCCTCGTTCCGCGAGGATGACGGCGGGCTGGAGGCGGTCGCCGGAAAAGCCCGCGCCGGCACCGATCCGGAGCGTCTCCACCGTCAGTCTCCCCCGAGCGGATGGACCTCGGGGAAGAAGAGGTCGCGCACGGAAGCAGGGCGCCTCTTGACGCTGCCGATCTGATTCATGAAGACGGCCGTCTTGAAGACCTTTTCGGGCCGGAGCGTGTACTCGTAGTCGGGGTTGTCGATCATGCGGACGATGTCCTCGACGGTGTTCTTCTTGTCCTGGGCCTGCTCGAGATAGACCTTGGCCGCGGCCCGCTTGTCCTTGTTGATGGTCTGGATCGACTGCGAGAGCGCGTCGAAGAACGCCCGGTACGTCTTCGGATTCGCCTCGCGGAAGCGGCTCGAGGCGGTGATGACCAGGGCGGTGGCGCGGCCCCCGAGAATCTCGTACGAGGTGGTGACGGTCCTGACCCCCGGTACCTTGATCTCCTGCTCGTAGAATGGAGACGTGCTGAAGTGCGAGTTGACGCCGCCGGTGCCGCTCATGAGGGCGAGCATCGCGTCGGGATGCGAGAGTCCGATGGTGAAGGGATCGAGGCGCGCGTACTGGTCCTGGCCCCATGCCTTGGCTGCCGCCATCTGCAGGACGATCGCCTGCGTCGACACCTTGATGGAGGGCAGCGCGATCTTGTCCTTCTCGCTGAAGTCCTCGATCGACTTCACGGCGGCGTTGCGGGTGACGAGGTAGAGCGGGTACGTCGTCATCGCCGACATGCCCTTCACGACGCCGTTCGTCTTGTCCCAGAGCGTGATGAGCGAAGGCGCCCCGGTGGCGGCGAAGTGCACGCTCCCCGAGATGAGGCCGTCGTTGATGATGCTCGGGCCCGCGACCTTCGCCCAGTTCACGCGTAGCTCGGGCAGCCCCGCGGCCTTGGCGTGCTTCTCGACCAGCTTGTCCCGCTCCATCAGCATGAGTGGGAGAAAGCTCACCCCATACTGCTGGGCGACCTGGACCTCGTTCACTTCGGCAGAAACGGGAAAGGCAAAAGTGACGAGAACGCCTGCCAGCAGGAGTCTGCTCATGATCGGCACTGTAGAAAACCCGGCCGATCACCGCCAGCGGGTGAGGAGCGCTTCGCGATCGAACCACTTCACCGCAAGCAATATGAGCAATCCGTCGCTCACCGCAGTTGGGACGGGGCCCATGCGGCCCGCGGCGATGAGGTCGAGGCCCAGGCAGAGGAGGGCGGCGGCGACCCAGGTGACGGCGAGCGACGGGACCACCGCCGCGAGCGACTTGCCGAGGACGATCTCGGCGGTGGAGATGGGCGTGGCGAGGAGCGGCTCGAGAGTGCGCCGCTCGCGTTCCCCGCCCACCGATTGCGCCGCCATGAGGATGGGCAGGAACACGGGCATGACGAGGAACAGCGGCAGCCAGTTCTTGGCGACGGCCGCCACCAGCACGCCGATGAGACCGCCGGGCCCCTGCAGGTCGATCCTGTACACCTCGCGCAGCCAGTAGAGCGTCTCGGGCGGCGCGGCCCGATCGAGCCAGGCGACGAGCAGGAGCGGCACCGCCACCATTGCGGTGGGCAGGGAGAGCATCGACAGCACCAGAACGGGCGAGCGGCGCAGCTCGGTGAGCTCCTTCGAGAGGAGAAGGAAGGCGCCTCTCACGAGAGGAGTCCGCGGCCGCGCGCCTCGGCAAGGACGGCCATGTACGCTTCCTCGAGGGGATCGCGGACCGGCTGGACCGCGGCGACCCGCGCCCCGCAGGCGACCAGCGCGGCCACCACGTCGGGGACGCCGTCCAGCGCCGCAAGCTCGACGTGCAGGCGCAGGCCTTCCTGGGTGACCTCGCGTACCACGGGCAAGTTGCGCAGCGCCGGGGCGGCGCCCGCGCTCGGGGCAGCCAGATCGACGTGCACGCGTCCGCGCTGGACCGCGGCGACCTCGTGGATGGCGATGAGCCGCGTGGCCACGAAGGCGGCGCGCGCGCAGAGCCGCTCGACTTCGTCGAGATCGTGGGTGCAGAGGACGATGGTGCGGCCTTCCCGTCGCAGCTCGCCGACGACCGTCCGGACCTCGCGCGTCGCCTCCGGATCGAGACCGACGGTCGGTTCGTCGAGGAGCACGACCTCGGGCTCGTGCAACAGGGCGCGCGCGATCGCGAGCTTCTGCTTCATGCCGCGGGAAAGGGCCGCGAACGGTTTGTGGGCGTGGGCGGCGAGGAGGAAGCGTTCGAGGAACCGCGCCGATCGCGCGCGGGCATCGGTGCGCGAAAGCCCGTAGAGCCGCCCGAAGTGCACCAGGTTCTCGTTCGCGTCGAGCCGGTCGTAGAAGCCGGGCAACTCGGTCAACAGGCCCACCTTCCTGCGCAACTCGCGCGAAGCCCCCTCGCGCGGCCGGATTCCGCAGCCGGCCACCGTCGCGGAGCCCTGGTCGGGACCGAAGAGGCCGGCCAGCATGCGCAAGGTCGTCGTCTTGCCGGCGCCGTTCGGTCCGAGAAGGCCGAAGCACTCCCCGGCTTCCACGGAGAACGACAAGCCCTCGACAGCGCGCCGGCCGGCGAACGACTTCGATAGGGCGCGGACGTCGATCGCGGGCATGGGTTACTCTTCACTGTACCTTGGCCCGGACGCGCGAATTCGACGAAGACCAGGTGCTGGACGCCGCGCTGCAGACGTTCCGGCGCAAGGGATACGAGGCCACCACCCTTCCCGATCTGCTCGAGGCCACGGGGCTTGCGCGGCAGAGCCTCTACAACGCTTTCGGCGACAAGCGGGAGCTCTTCCTCAAGAGTTTGCGCCGCTACGCCGACACCGAGCACGGAAGGATGGCGGAGATGCTGCGAAGCCTGCCCATCCGCGAGGCCATGGCCGCGATCTTCGAGAGCGTCCTCCGGAGCGCCGATCGCGAGTGTGGCTGCTTCCTCGTCAACGCCGCGAGCGAGCTGCTCCCGCGCGAGCCGGAAGTCGGTCGCATCGTGGCCTCGGCGATGGCGCGGCAGGAAAAGGCGCTCGCCGGGGCGCTCCGCCGGGCCGTGCGGAAGGGCGACCTCCGACTTCCGCCCAGGCGGATCGAGCAGACGGCCCGCTTCCTCATGGCGTCCCTGCAAGGCTTGATCGTGATGACCAAGGCGATGCCGCGATCGCGCGCCGGGCGGGACGCGGCGGCCATGGCGCTTCGCGCCATCGAGTGAGCAGCCGGCAGATTCTAGACCGTTGAGTCCATTTTCCGGTCCGCGCATCCCATCCCTTCGAAGTAGACCGACTGGTCTACAATGACAGGAGCGGGACATGGGCAAGCTGTCTGGCAAGATCGCGGTGGTCACGGGGGGAACGACGGGCATCGGCCTTTCCACGGCGCGCCTCTTCGCGGCGGAAGGCGCGAAGGTGGTTGTCACCGGCCGCAACGCCGAGACCCTGGGCGCGGCGCGCGAGGAACTGAAGGGCGTGGCCGAGGTGGTGCAGTCGGACGCGGGAGACCCCGCGCAGGTGCGCAAGCTTTTCGAGGAGATCGGCCGCCAGTACTCGCGCATCGACGTCCTCTTCCTCAACGCGGGCATCGCAAAGTTCGCGCCGTTCGCGGACTCGCCGGAGGCGCTGTTCGACGAGACCATCCGCGTGAACCTCAAGGGACCGTTCCTCGCCCTGCAAGCGGCGCTGCCTTATCTGAACAAGGGTGCCTCGGTCATCGTCAACACCACGGTCGGCACCGACCGCGCCATCGCCGGCGCTTCGGTCTACTCGGCGAGCAAGGCTGCCCTTGCCGCTCTCGCGCGAGGCGCCGCCGTCGAGCTGGCAAGCCGCGGAATCCGCGTCAACGCGGTCCAGCCCGGGCCCATCACCACGCCCATCTTCGGAAAGATGGACCTGACCGCCGACCAGCGGGACGCCTTTGCCAAGCGGATCACCGAGACGCTGCCTCTGGGGCGGTTCGGTTCCCCCGACGAAGTGGCGCGCGCCGCGCTCTTCCTCGCGAGCGACGACTCCGCCTTCGTCACCGGACACGAGCTGTCGGTGGACGGCGGCATGCTCGCCGCCTGAGTCCCGCGCGGTCAGACCTGCCGGTCGAGCCACATCGCCGCGACCGGCAGGCCAACTCCGAGCACCACCAGCGCGCTGCCGACGAGGTGCGGGGTCCCGATCGGTTCCGCGAAGAGCGCGATCCCGCAGGCGAGCCCGATGACCGGAACGAGCAGGCCGAAGCGGGCCACCTGCGCCGCTGGGTATTCCTTGAGCAGCCGGTTCCAGAGTCCGAACCCGCCCAGGGTGGCGCCGAAGGCGAGGTAGCCGACCGCCCCCCACGAGCGGGCGTCCATGGCGCTCAGGCTCGCCTCGATTGCACCCGGGCCCTCGACGATCCGGGAGACGGCGAAGAATGGGAGCGGCGGGATGAGCGCCGACCAGACCACGAAGGCGAGCCCATTCACCCGCCCGTACCGCGAGAGCGATCGGCTCACGAGGTTGCCGACCGCCCAGATGACGGCCGCGAGGACGGTGAGGACGAAACCCGCCAGTGGAAACGAGGCGCCGCTCTGCGCTCCGATCACGGCGAGCCCGATGGCGGCGACGAAAGTGCCCGCGAGCTGCGGCCGGCGCGGCCGCTCGCCGAACACCAGCGCCGCCAGCAGCACGGTGAAGAAGACCTGCGACTGCTGGACGACGGAAGCGAGCCCGGAGGGCATCCCGATCTTGATGGCGAGGAAGAGGAGCCCGAACTGGCCGAAGAAAGATGTGAGGGCGAATCCGGCGAAGACGCGAAACGGAAGCTGCGGACGGCGGACGAAGAAGATGGCCGGGAAGGCGGTGAACACCATCCGGAGCCCGCCGAGGACGAACGGCGACACTCCGCGCAGTCCCACCTTGATGACGGCGAAGTTGACGCCCCAGAGCAGAACGACGAGCAGGGCGAGCGCGACGTCCCGGGGGCGCAAGGCAGGCCCCTTGTACCGCGCCTGCGGCTAGCTCGCCCCGCGACCCGTGATCACCACCGGCACCGTCTTGAAGATGAGGTTGAAGTCGCCGGCCAGGGTCCAGTGATCGATGTACTGCATGTCGAGGTACATCCACTCCTCGAACGAGATCTGGTTGCGGCCCGAGACCTGCCAGATGCAGGTGAGGCCCGGGCGCACGGACAGCCTGCGCCGCTGCCAGGCTTCGTACTTCTCGACCTCGGAGGGCACCGGCGGCCGCGGCCCGACGAGGCTCATGTCGCCGCGCAGCACGTTGATCAGCTGGGGCAGCTCGTCGATGGAGTACTTGCGGATCACGCGGCCGATCCGGGTCACGCGCGGATCGTTCCTCATCTTGAAGACCGGCCCGGCCTGCTCGTTTCGCGCCGCAAGATGCGCCTTGCGCGCTTCCGCGTCGACGACCATGGAGCGGAACTTGAGCATGTTGAAACGCTTCCCGCGCAGGCCCACCCGCTCCTGGCGGAAGAAGAGCGGCCCGCGCGAGGTCAGCTTGATGCCGAGCGCCACCAGGATGAAGAGCGGAGTGAACAGCCACAGCGCCGCCGACGAAGCGACCACGTCGAACATCCGCTTCAGCGCGAAGGCGCCGGGCTGCGGGGCATGCGAGTGGTAATGGAGGTAGCCGTCGCTGACCGCTTCGCCGTCCACCGGACGCGCCCGCTCGAGGCGGAAGCTGTACGCCGGCAAGGCGAAGGGGATCCCGAGCCGCTCGCAGATGCGGATGGCGGCCTGCATCTCGTCGGCGTGCCAGCGGGCCCTGCCGGCCACGTACACCTCGTCGACCGGCGTGGTGCGTAGGATCCGATCGATCTGCTCGACCGATCCGATCACACGGGGGGCGGTGGGTCCAAAAGAAAGCCGTGCGAGGAGATCCTCGTCCTTCGCGCCTTCGTTGGCGAAGCGGAGGTAGCCGACGACCCGCTGCCGGCCCCGCTTGCTCACGTCCTCGCCGGTGAGGCGGGCCATCGGACCGGTTCCGAGGATGAGCACCTGGTCGAGCGGAGCCTCGCGCCGGGCGAGCTGGCGGAAGAAGAACAGCCGCGTGGCGGTCAGCATCGGCCACGCCCAGAGGAAGAAGCGGGGCACCGCCGGAACGATCACGCTCGCCGGAGCGAGCAAGTGCGCCGTTTCGAGCAGCGTCGAGACGCCCATTACCAGGACGGTGACGAGCGCGGCATCGTCGAACGCAGCGCGATCGTAGGCGCTGGGATCGTAGTGCCGGAGCGCGATGCCGACGACGAGCCACACCCCTACCGCGAACGCGATCCACGCCGCGTGCGGCAACCCCCCGGTAGCCGTGGCGCGGTGGAGCGCGAAGATCAAGATCGCCGGGTCCACCATGAGGTTCAACCTCACGGCGAATCCCGGCGATAGCTTCCCCCCCGAAAGCATGGCCGACAAGGTAACGCAGCGCCGACTGTCTATGCAAAACTGAACTGGCCACTCACATCAGCTCACATTACCGAAATGTATGGATCCGTTGGTCTTTTCGCGGCGCGTTGCGAGATGTATGTGTCGAATTACGGCGATGGCGGAATTGCAACGCCTTGACCCACCCCTGTCTCGCTCGCATGATGCTCGGACCCATGAGCTTTTCCAGGACCCGGACCGCGGCAGCAGCTAAAGACGCGCCACCTGCGCCCGCGCCGCTGCCGGCGTTCGAGTTGCAGGAGCTCTGGTTCGCGACGCTGCGCTCGGAGTGGGCCTCGCTCGCCGTCATTCCGGCGCACGCGGGCGGGTCGGCTTTCGAGATCGCGCGCGCGCTCGCCGAGGCCGGCAGCCGCCATCGCGGCACGCCGGTCCGCCTCGTCAAGGCGGACGCCAACGACCTCGCGCAGACGGCGCAGTTCGTCGACAGCCTCTCCCGCAAGTCGGGCGGCGGCTCGACCAAGCGCGGCGGCGAGATCATCATCGCCGTCGATCCGGTGGTGGAAAATCCTCTCGGCATCGCCATCGCCTTCGCCGCCGACGCGGTCCTCGTCACCATCGAGCTGGGCGTGACCGATCTCGCTTCCGCCCGGAAGACCATCGAGATGGTGGGGCGCGATCGGCTCCTCGGGTGCGTCGTCATCGACCCCGCCCGGTAGTGCCTTCCCGCGGACAAGGTCCGGTTGAGCGCGTCCGCATCGGACCGGTCTGGCTCGACGCCGTGACCTTCGACGAGGCCCTCGACGAGATCGAGCGTCTCGCGGTTTCGGGGATCGGCGGAGCGGTCTTCACACCCAACGTCGATCACATGGTGAACCTCGCCCGATTGCCGGCGTTCCGCGCGGCGTACTCGCGGGCGAGCCTGGCGCTCGTCGACGGGCAGGCCCTGTTGTGGGCGTCGCGGCTTCTCGGAACGGGCCTTCCCGAGAAGATCTCCGGATCCGATCTGGTGCCCAAGGTCCTGGAGCGTGCCGGGCAGCGGGGACTGCGCGTCTATTTCCTCGGCGGCGCGCCCGGGGTGGCCGCCGAAGCTGCGGAGATGGCGCGGCGCCGGTACGGGGTCGCGGTAGCCGGCGTCGATTGCCCGATGGTCTCGGGAGATGGCGAGGCGCCGCCGGAAGTGATCGACCGCATCCGGGAAGCGCGCCCGCACCTGCTCCTCGTGGCCCTCGGCGCGCCGAAGCAGGAGCTGTTCGCCGACCGCTACCGCGAGCAGCTTGGCCCCGTCGTCTCGCTCGGAATCGGCGCTTCGCTCGATTTCGTCGCGGGGCGCGTGCGGCGCGCACCGGCCTGGGTCTCCCGGGCCGGATTCGAGTGGCTCTTCCGCATGGCGCAGGATCCGCGCAGGCTCGCTCGGCGCTATCTCGTCGACGATCCGCGCTTCGCGGGGATCTTCCTCCGCACGCTCCTCGTGCCGCGGGCGGAGCGGCTTCAGATGCGCAAGAGCCCGTAGTCCCCGATGGGGCGGAAGCCGATCGCCTGGTAGCTCCGCTGCGCAGGTCCGTTCGATTCGGCAGTAAACAGGATGCCGCGCGACGCGCCCGAGGCCCGGGCGGCGAGGAGCGATCCCGCCACCGCGCAGCGCGCGTGGCCGCGTCCGCGAAGCTCCGGAGGCGTGTAGACCCCTCCGACCTGCGCCGTCTCCGCGGTGCGCGCGTTGAACCCGGCCATCGAGACGACGGTTCCCTCGCGTTCGAGCACGAAGAGCGCTCCGTCGGCGAAGAGCAGCTCCTGGGCGACCCGGGCGCGGGAAAGGATCTCGGGCCCTTCGCGCTCGACCTTGGTCTCGACGATGAACCTCGCCCGCCATCCAGCGAGGAGGGAAAGCTCGTCGCGACGCGCCGGCCGGCAGACGGAGCGGCCCCCGGCCAGATCGGTGGGTACCTCGAGCGCGGCGAGATCGACGCCGAAGAGCAGGTCGCGCTCGAGCGAGAGCGGCGAGCGTCCGATCGCGGCGCAAGCCGCCACGGCTTGTTGATAGGGACCGATCATCGCCGTCACCACTCGCCCGGAGGCGCGGATCGCTTCCCGCACCACGCCGGCGAGCTCCCGCGGCGCCTGTACCACCACGGTCCCGAGCCACGAGCAGGCAGCGACGCCCACCATTCCGCCGTCCTCGAACGCCCCGGCGTAGGTCGCCTGGAACGGTTGGCCCTCGTCGCTGAGGCCGCCCTTGCGAGAGTTGGCGAGGAGGAACAGCGAGCTGTCCGCGAGCGGCGCGAGGAAGCGCTCCAGCTCCGCCTCGTCGCCGTGTCGCAAGAGCCGGATCATCGCCTCAGAATACCCGCCGATCTGCGCGGGTGTGCGCGCCCGGCCCACCCTGGCCGCCAGAGGCACCAGAGCACCTACCCGCTCGGAGGACGAGCAGGGAAGGGGCGCCGTGTTGCGAGCGTTGCAGGAACAGCATGCACCTCCGCCGGGCGTCCTCACTCGCACTCGCCGTGCTCTCGGTCCTCGGCTGCGGCCGGCTGCGCTTCGGTCCGCCGCCCGAGATCCAGCGGTTCGCGGCGGACGCCAGCGAGGTCGGGTCGGGCGAGGCGGTGACGCTGCGCTGGCACGCCATTGGCGCCGGGGAGTTCTGGCTCGGAGGCGAGCGCGTCCCGGAGGACGGCGCGATCGTGCACCCGGCGAAGGACACCGATTACGTCTTGATGGCCCGGGGCCTGGGCGGTGACGTGCACAGCGCGCCCATCCACGTCCGCGTGCACCAGAGCATCGCCCTGGCGGTAGGAGCCGACGACGCGGGCGGGACGCAGCTTCTCGTCCGGCTGCGCACTTCCGTCGGCGATCCGCCCGCCGAGGACGTCCAGGTCCGCATCGACGTTCCGGGCGCCGAGACGCAGTTCCTCGTCTGTCCGGCGGGCCGTCTCGCTTGCTCGATGCGGCTCGCCGAGCCTCCGTCGGGCAGGTATCACGCATCGGCGACGGTGAGCGGCAGGGCGGTCGAGACGTTCGCCTCGCCATCCGGCTTTGCCATCGATCGGGCCTCGAGCGTTCGCGCGGCGATGGACGGATCCCAGGTCCGCGTCGACTGGAAGGGCATCCAGGCGGCGCGCGCCTATCACGTCCAGATCGTCGATCTCGACGCCAACGAACCGATCGGCGAGCCTTTCGTCACCACCTCCAATTCGGCGACGCTCCCGCTCGGCACCCTATCGCTCGACCGGGCCGGCATCGTGGTCGAGTCGTGGACCTCGCTCGTTCCCGGGGACGCGCCGCTCGCTGTATCGCGAGCCGTCGGCCTCGTCTCCGCGGGTTCCTCGGGCGGCACCGCCGCTGCCTGGCAGATTTTCGCCCCGGAGGATTTCTCCGGAGGTGAGCTGCGCGCTTCGTTCCCGGCGCTCGCGCCGGGCGAGCGGCTCGCGGTGCTGGCGCTCAACGCCGGCGGTCGCGAAGGCGCGGGGATCTCCGTGTCTGCTTCGGGGCTCTTCGATCCCGCGCCCGAGCCGGGCTCCGCGCCGATCTCCGGGCCCGCGCCTTCGGCCGCACTCGTCGCCGCGCACCACGTGCTTCCGGCCGACGTTCATGCGGCGCTTCGCGAGCACCAGGACGAGTCGTTGCGCGAGGCGCTTTCCTTCGGGATTGCTCCCGCAACCCTGGCCGGCCCGCCCGTCGCGCAGACGACCTTCTGCATCGCTCGCGGTCTCGACTTCGATAACCGCGTCCGCAAGAACGTCACCATGGTCCTCGCGACCGCGCACGCCGTCTTCTATGTCGACAGCGAGGACCTCGCGCACTATCCGGCCGGGTTCTTCGAAACCATGGGATCGCTCTTCGAGGATCGCGTCTACCAGGCGGATCGCCTTTCATTTGGTTCCGAGAGCGACGTGGACGGGAACGGCAAGCTCTTCGTCGTCCTCTCCCACGAGCTCGGGCAGCACCTCAACGGAGGCTGGCTCCTCGGGTACTTCGGGAACGACGATCTGCTGCGCGCCCGCGACGATTCCTCCGACTGCGGAGGGAGCGGCTCGAACCACGCGGACATCATCTATCTGAACGATGTCGCGAACGCCGAGCTCAACGGGTACACGGCCGAACAGGCCGCGCAGAACCTCTTCCCGGCAACCATCGCCCACGAGCTGCAGCACCTCATCAACCTCAACCAGCGCTGCCTGGTGAGGACGTGCAGCGGTTCCGAGGCGACCTGGATCAACGAGGGGCTTTCCAAGATGGCCGAGGACCTCGCCGGGTTCGGCTGGAACTCCTCGGAAGGGCGCTCCGAGGGAGCGATGTACCTGACGCGCTCGACCGGCCAGATCCGGGGCTACACCGGGCGCAGCCTGACCCGCTGGGAAGGCGATCCGATCGGCAATTACCAGGGCTCGCACAGCTTCTTCCGTTACTTCGCCGATCGCCGGGGCGCGACGTTCGCGCGGGCCGTGGTCAATGGCTCGGGCGGAACGGCTGGCGTGGAGTCCGCGCTCGGCGAGCCGTTGCCGCGTGCGATGGCGGACTGGGCTACGGCGCTGCTCGTCTCCAACGAACCGGGAGCGCCCTCGCCGCGCTTCAGCTATCTCGGCAGCGCCTGGTCGCCCTTCCACGAACGGCTGCGCCACCTCGACTGGCAGCCGCTCCTTGCCGCGGGCGCATCGGCGACGTTGCGCGCGGACGGAATCGCGGTGCTCGTCTCGGGATCCGCGGCTGGCGGTCCGGCCGAGATTCGCGTGCGCTCGGACGGCCAAGGCGCGCCGTACATCGTCGTGGCGCGCTTCGCGGGCGATCTGCCGCAGTAACCGGCGCCTCAGCTCCGCAGCTTGTAGCCGCGTCGCAGCAGTTCCAGGGCGAAGACGAGCATCGCGAAAGCGAAGGCGAAGATGAGCCCGTAACCCAGGGGCGGCCGGATCTGCGTCGTCCCGATCAGCGAAAAGCGCATCGATTCGATCATGTAATAGATCGGGTTGAGCCCCAGCACCTTGCGAAGCCCGGGCGAGAGCATCGACGCCGAGTAGAAGACACCGCCGAGGAAGGAGAGCGGCGTGATGACGAAGGTCGGGATGAAATTGACCTGCTCGAACTTTTCCGCCCAGAGCGCGACGATGAGCCCGCAAGACGCGAAGGCCAGCGCGACGAGCAGCGCGGTCACCAGCGCCAGGAACAGGTGCGGCAGCGCGGGCCCGACGAAGAAGGCGGCGGTGATCCAGGTGAGCAGCCCGACGAGCAGCGCCCGGGTGCATCCCGCGCCGACGAAGGCGGCGAGGATCTCGAGATAGCTGAGCGGCGTGACGAGCAGATCCACCATCGTCCCCTGCAGCTTCATGATGAAGAGCGAGGACGAGGTGTTGAGGAAGCTGTTGTTGATGATGCCGAGCATGACCAGGCCCGGTACCAGGAAGCGGCCGTAGGGGACGCCGTCCACCTCGCGCAGGCGGCCGCCCAGCGAATAGCCGAAAACGATGAAGTAGAGCGCCGTGGTGATGAGGGGCGACAAGATCGTCTGTCCCGGGACGCGCAGGAACCGCTTCACTTCCTTGCGATAGAGGGTGCGGACGCCGAGGGTGCCTTGGACGACTTCTCGAGTGGGTAGCTTCGCGACCGGAGCGGGCGTGTTCGCCGGGGCTCCCTCATCGCGTCGCAGCGCCGCGCGCGCTTCGGCGACCGCATTCGCTTCCCCCTCCTTGCCCCGGAGCAGCTCGATGATGACGGTCTCGAGGCGGGGCTCGCGGGTCTGCACGTCGGCGATGCGGAGGCCGGCGGCGGAAGCAGCCTGGAGCGGCGCGACCAGCGTGTCTCCCGCGCGAGCCGTGAAGAGGAGCGCGCGGCCGCCGTCCGCCAGCTCCGCGCCCGCTGCCTTGAGCCGTTCGGGGATGGCGGGGACCTGCTCGTCGAGCTGCAACCGCACCGTGCGCCGGCCGTAGTGCGAGAGCAGCTCCGCCTTTTCCTCGACGACGAGGAGGCGGCCGTTCTTGATGACCCCGATCCGCTCGGCCAGCTCCTCCGCTTCTTCGAGGTAGTGGGTGGTGAGCACGATCGTCGTTCCCTGGGAAGCGAGCTTGCGGACGTAGGCCCAGAGATCGCGGCGCAGCTCCACGTCGACGCCGGCGGTCGGCTCGTCGAGGAAGAGGACCGTCGGGCGGTGGACCAGGGCCTTGGCGATGAGGAGCCGGCGCTTCATGCCGCCGGAGAGCGCCCGCGTATTGGAGGTGCGCTTGTCGAGGAGGCCAAGGGCGGAGAGGATCTCGACCAGCCGCTCCTCGGGAAGCTCGATCCCGAAGTAGCCTGCCTGGAAGCGGAGCGTCTCCTCGACCGTGAAGAAGGGGTCGAAGTTGATCTCCTGCGGTACCAGGCCGACCGCGCGGCGGGTGAAGCGGTAGTCGCGCTCGACGTCGTGGCCGAGCACTTCCACGGTGCCTGCGGTCTTCTTGGCGGTGCCGGCGACCAGGCTGATGAGCGTCGTCTTGCCGGCGCCGTTCGGTCCGAGGAGGGCGAATACTTCGCCGCGCCGGATGTCGAGAGAGACGCCGTCCAGGGCGGTGAACGAGCCGTAGCGTTTGGTCGCGCCCCGCAGGCGGACGGCGGGAAGTTCCTCGTTGGACATGGACGGCGGGAAGATGCCACAGGGCAGGGACCGGTGCGCGGTTCTTCGACAAAAGCGAAGGACAGGTCCTTTTGGGCACTTGCGCGGTGGCGCGGGTAGCGTAAGAAGCCGGGACAGGAGATGGTCATGACGCGAAGGCTGTACGTCGGAAACCTGCCGTACGACGCCACCGAGAAGCAGGTCCGTCAGGTGTTCGAGACCGCGGATCGGAAGGTGGTTTCCATCAAGATCGTCATCGACAAGGACACCGGAAAGCCGCGCGGCTTCGCGTTCGTCGACCTCGAGACGCCCGAGCAGGCGAAGTCCGCCATCGACGAGTTGAATGGCAAGGACTTCAGCGGGCGCGCGCTCATCGTCAACGAGGCGGAGGACAAAGGCCCGAAGGAGGGCAAGAGCGGCTTCCGCGCCGCCTTCGGTGGTCACCAGGACCGGGGCGAGGCGAAGGGCGGATTCGGGATGCGCGGTCCGGCTCAGCAGATGCCTCGCGGCAGTACGCGCGGTGGCGGCCGCGGCGGGACACGGGGTAGCTAGCGGCACCGTTGCCGCACCGCCATGGCCGCTCGCGCCCGCAGCGCCGTTCCCCTGCGCATCGCCGGCGCGCAGGGCGGTCCCCGCGGGTTGACCGAGTTGCAGCGCGAGATGGTCGCGTGCCGCGCCTGCCCTCGGCTGCGCTCCATCGAGCGGGGTTCGCCAACCAGCCGACCAGCTCCCACGTGGACGATGGCTTGCGGTGGTCCGACGCGTTCATCGTCGCGCCTTGCCGCTGCGCCCCGCCGGAGAACTGGCCAGAGCCCGAGGAGCTACGCAGGTGCAGCGTGTGGCTCGACGGCGAGCTTGGCTTCTTGAAAAAGGCCCGGGTGCTGCTCGCCCTGGGGTCGGTCGGTTGGGAGGCGGCGCTCGGTCACTTCGCCCGGCGAGCGCTCGTGCTGCCGAGACCGAAGCCGCGGTTCGCACACGGGGCCGTGCTGCGGCTCGAGGGAGCGCCCGCGCTGCTCGGCAGCTACCACGTGAGCCAGCAGAACACGAACACAGGCAAGCTCACGCCGGCGATGCTCGACGAGGTGCTCGCCCGGGCGAAGGAACTGTTCTGAACCAAATTCGTCGCGTGTTTCCAGCCGGCCGACGAAATTGTAATGAGGCGCGTCCTGGCGTCCATGCTGCCCGCGGCGGGTTTGCGGAGAGATCCCGACCGGAAGGGCACGGGTTCGTTGGTTTCCGCGGCCGATGTTACAGAATCGTAGCGTCGGGCCCGGCAGGTTCTCGTCGTCTGCACTCTGAGACGTCATTGAACCGCGAGGGCAGGCGGTTTGCATCGAATGCCGGCCTCACCCATGGACCAGAGGAACACATTGTCGAGCGAGACCGCAGGCAAGAAGCCGCTGCCTTCGACGGCGCCTTCCGGCGCCCGGATCCTGGCCCGCTCGTTCTACCGGGAGCTGCGCTCCAACGGCTATACGCCCGCGGAGCTGGTCGCCGTCTCCACCGAGCTCATCGAGCTCGTCACCCTCGAGCTGCGCGACAATCGGGAGACGGTGAAGACCGCCGCCTGAACTTGCTATAGACCTCCGCAATGGAGGATCACGACCGCGCCCTGCAGGAGGCGTTCGACGGACAGGCGGCGCGATTCGAGAAGGCGCCCGTCCAGCAGGATCCGGCTGCGCTCGCGCGGCTGGTCGCGTTTGCCGCGCTTCCGGCCGGCTCGCGGGTGCTGGATGCGGGCTGCGGTCCAGGGCTCGTGAGCGAGGCGTTCCTCGACGCGGGACACAGGCTGCAAGGGATCGATCTGTCGGGCGAGATGGTGCGCAGGGCTCGCGCTCGCTGCGCGCGATTCGCCGACCGCGCCCGATTCGAGCAAGGTTCGCTCTTCGAGCTTCCCGAGGGACAGGCCTTCGATGCCGCGGTGTCGCGGTTCGTCTTGCACCACGCCGCGGACCCGGTCGCTTTCCTGCGCGCGCAGGCGGAGCGCGTCCGCATGGGCGGCATCGTGGTGGCGAGCGACCACACCACGGACGTGGAACCGGTCGGCGCAGAGTGGCACCAGGAAATCGAGGTCGCCCGCGATCGCACCCATGTGCGCAATCTCGCGCCGGGCGAGATGGTGGACGCGCTGGCCCGCGCCGGCCTCGTCCGGATCGGGTTCGTCGAAGAGGAGTTCGAGCTGGATTTCGACGAGTGGTTCGATCGCGGAACGCCGTCGATGCCGAAGGCGCGGGTGCGGGAGATGGTCGAGTCGGGCAGGGCGCGCGGATTCGATCCGGTACGGCGCGCCGATGGAGGGATCACCATCCGCTGCGTGCGGACGCTGGTCCGCGGAGTACGGCCGGGCTGATTCCGGCCTTCGAGCGATCTAGAATCGCCGTTCCTCTGCCCGAGGTGCCGCGATGGAAACGCGATTCCTGCTCGGCGAGAAACAGATCCCGACGCACTGGTACAACGTCATTCCCGACATGCCGGGACCGCTCGCGCCGGTGATCCATCCGGGCACGCTGAAGCCGGTCACGCCGGCGGACATGCTGCCGCTCTTTCCCGGCGCGTTGCTCGAGCAGGAGATGTCGCCGGAGCGGTGGATCCGGATCCCCGACGAGGTGCGCGACGTCTACCGGCTCTGGCGCCCGACACCTCTGCATCGCGCGCACCGGCTCGAGGCGGCGCTGAAGACGCCGGCGCATATCTATTACAAGTACGAGGGCGTCTCGCCGGCGGGATCGCACAAGCCGAACACGGCGGTGCCGCAGGCCTTCTACAACCAGCAGGCGGGGACGAAACGGATCGCCACCGAGACGGGCGCGGGCCAGTGGGGATCGTCGATGGCGATGGCCTGCTCGATGTTCGGGCTCGCCTGCACCGTCTACATGGTTCGCGTCTCCTACCAGCAGAAGCCGTACCGCAAGAGCATGATGCACCTGTGGGGCGCGGAGGTGATCCCATCGCCCTCGGACCGGACGCGATCGGGCCGGAAGATCCTCGAGCAGGATCCACGCAGCCCGGGAAGCCTGGGCATCGCCATCTCCGAGGCGGTCGAGGACGCCGCGACCCACGACGACGCGAAATACGCTCTCGGGAGCGTCTTGAACCACGTGCTCCTGCACCAGACGGTCATCGGGCAGGAGGCGAAGGAGCAGATGAAGCTCGCGGGCGAGTATCCCGACGTGGTCATCGGCTGCCACGGCGGCGGATCGAATTTCTCGGGGCTCGCCTTCCCGTTCCTCGCCGACAAGGCGGCGGGGAAGGAGGTGCGCATCCTCGCCATCGAGCCGTCGAGCTGCCCGTCCTTGACGAAGGGCATCTATGCTTTCGACTTCGGCGACACGGCGGAGGTGGCGCCGATCGCGAAGATGTACACGCTCGGCCACGACTTCATACCGCCCGGGATCCACGCGGGCGGGCTCCGCTACCACGGCGCGGCCCCTCTCGTGTCCCAACTCGTGCACGCCGGAATCATCGAGGCCCGCGCCGCGCCCCAGCTGGCTTGCTTCGAGGCGGCGGTGCAGTTCTCACGCGCCGAGGGGATCATCCCGGCGCCCGAGTCGTCGCACGCGATCCGCGGAGCGGTGGACGAGGCCCTGCGCGCCAAGGAAGAGGGAAAGGAGCGGGTGATCCTCTTCAACCTCTCTGGCCACGGCCACGTCGACATGACGGCGTACGACGACTACTTCGCGGGCCGCCTCGAGGACTTCGAGTACCCGAGCGAGAAGGTCGCGGAGTCGCTGCGGAGGCTGCCGAAGGTGGCGGTGTAGAGTTGATTCGGCGGAGATGTGGGAGCGGCCGCCGCGATTCGCTACTCTCAGAGCGTCGCAAACGATCAGACCGGTCCGCCACCCGCGCTTTCGTCAGCACGAGTTCCATGCACAGCCGGCGGTGACGCATCGCGTCCCGCCCCGGGGCGACTCGAGTTCCCCGAGGCCGGCGCGCCCGTTCCATGAAGTCGCGGCCGTACAACTGCTCGGCGGCGTGCTGATTGTGCGCATGGGCAGCCGAGCCGGATGCGATCCGGATCATGCGTATGCGTCCGCGCCCAGCCGTCGATGTGATCGAATTCGAGCATGCCCGTCTCGGGGCAACGGTTGCCGAACTCGTCGACGAAAGTGCACCGGCCCTGATCGCGGACATAGACGTGCCGTCTGACGGAGGCCGGCATGGGCCGCGGACACGGGCCTGCGGTGTTCGCCTTGCCATTGGGACGAGGCTTCCGACCGGCCGCGAAGCGCTCCTTCTTCACTTTCACGATGAGAAGGTCCACCGCCGACTCGACGATGTTGGCGAGGTCGCCCGATGGGAGCCGGTGACGGAGTAGATCCTGCGCCTGGCGGAGCTTGTCGCGGAGACGCCGGCTCGCGGTGAACTGCACCTTGAAGGTGTCCTCTGAGAGCGGCGCAATCGAGCGGGCGTGTTCTACCCGGCGAGCAGCCGCTGGTGCGAGAGCAAGCTGCGCCGTCTCCGAAGGTACGCTACGAGGTAGCTTGCGCATGGCGTCCGGGACCGGAGGTTTGGGGGCCAGCGCTGCGACCAACTCCTCGATCTCGCGCTTCGACTTGCCCGCCGCACGAGCGAGGAGCTGGCGATGGTTCTCGGCAGTGAGGCGCGGGACCAGGACCCGCAAGCCGCTCAGGTGCACCTCGCCGGACCGGAGGGCATCGAGGACTGCGGGGAACTGCCTTCCCGCATGCGCTACGCCGAGCCGGTTGTAGGTAGCGTCCTCGGAGAAGCCTAGCTTCATCACGCAGAAAGCGCGGACATCGGATCCGGTCAGCGTTGCGCCGTGAGACCCGCTCCGCTCGACGGCGAACTACCGCCGTCGGTCTCCCGGCGCGCTTATTGGATTTGCCGGAGGTGCGGGACGGGTCCGACGCTTCCCTGCGTCCGCTGCCGTCGCGCTCGATGTAGGTTCTACGCTCGGGTGGCCCCACCCTCGCCGGACGCGTGCGTTGCTCCGAGGTCGCGAGGATCATTGCGCTTCCATCACGCAACTGGATCCACCGTACACTCACGGTTGCGCTGCGCGGCGAAGGTGCCCATGCTGCAGTGCGACGGAGCTTCGCATGAGCAAGAGCCCGGAGACGAGCGCGGCAGGTAAAGAGACGATCGAAGGCGCGCGTCTCGCTGGAAAAGTTGCCGTCGTCACCGGGTCCTCGCGGGGGATCGGACGCGCGATTGCGCGGGCGCTGGCTCTCGAAGGCGCCGCGCTCGCCATCCATTACTGCCGCGGCGAGGAGCAGGCGGCGTCGCTCGCGCGCGAGATCGAGGAGCGCGGCGGACGGGCGCGCATCATCCAGGGCGATCTCTCCCGGCCGGAGGAATGCCACAAGGTCCTGACCCTGGCCGCCCGCGACCTCGGCGCGGTGGACATCCTCGTCAACAACGCCGGAGTGAACCGCGACCGCACGCTGCGCAAGATGACAGCCGCGGAGTGGGACGAGGTCATCCATACGAATCTGGACAGCGTCTTCCATTGCACCAAGACGGCGCTCGAGCCGATGATCGCCAAGGGCTGGGGCCGCATCATCAACATCGCCTCGATCATCGGGCAGACCGGCGCGCTCGGGCAGGCGAACTACGCCGCCTCGAAGGCAGCGGTCATCGCCTTCACCAAGAGCGTCGCGCAGGAACTGGCGCGGTTCGGGATCACCGTCAACGCCATCTGCCCCGGTTTCGTGGAGACCGACATGCTCTCCACCATGCCGCCGCAGGCGCGCGAGTCGGTGAAGGGACGCATCCCGCTGGGACGGTTCGGCCAGGCCGACGAGGTGGCCCGCCTGGTCCGGTTCCTTTGTACGGAAGGCGACTGGATCACCGGCGCCCAGCTCAACATCAACGGCGGCCAGTTCATGTAGGAAGCGCGGCCGGAGGGAGCCGGCTTTGCCGGCGCACGGGCGGAGGCCGAAGGCCGGAGCATACGGAAGACAACGGCGCCGCTCCCTGCTAGCGTTCACGCGCCCCAGCAGGGGTGGGAGACCATT
>VBKL01000186.1 GCA_005879805.1 Deltaproteobacteria bacterium
AAGGACCGCGGCTTCGACTTGCAGGT
The DNA here is from genome assembly GCA_005879805.1 of Deltaproteobacteria bacterium. Taxonomy (GTDB): domain Bacteria; phylum Myxococcota; class Myxococcia; order Myxococcales; family 40CM-4-68-19; genus VBKO01. The sequence goes on from VBKL01000186.1 coordinate 27, forward strand.
GGAGTCGTTCGACTGGAGCTCGGACCGGTACCTGCGCGAGGGCAACTACATCCCCGAAGGAGGCCTGGAGAAGCTGCGGCGCTTCGACGCCATCTTCTTCGGAGCCGTCGGCAGCCAGAAGGTGCCCGATCACATCTCGCTCTGGGGCCTCAGGCTCCCCATCTGCCAGGGCTTCGACCAGTATGCGAACGTCCGCCCGAGCCGCATCTTCCCCGGCGTCACGAGCCCCCTCCGCGACGGTCAGGACATCGACTGGATCGTCGTGCGCGAGAACACGGAGGGCGAGTACTCGGGAAACGGCGGCCGCGTGCACCGCGGGCTGCCCGAGGAAATCGCCACCGAGACGTCGGTGTTCACCCGGCATGGCGTCGAGCGCATCCACCGTTTCGCCTTCGAGCTGGCGCGCAAGCGGCCGAAGAGGCTCTTGACCCTCGTCACCAAGTCGAACGCCCAGCGGCACGGGATGGTGCTGTGGGACGAGATCTTCGCCGAGGTCGCGAAGAAATACCCCGAGGTGCGCACCGACCGCGAGCTGGTCGACGCGGTGACGACGCGCATGGTGCTGAAGCCGCGCTCCCTCGACGTCATCGTCGCGACCAACCTGCACGCCGACATCCTTTCCGACCTCGCCGCCGCGCTCTCCGGCAGCCTCGGCATCGCGCCCACCGCCAACCTCAATCCCGAGCGGACCTTCCCGTCGATGTTCGAGCCGATCCACGGGTCGGCGTTCGACATCGCCGGCAAGGGCGTCGCGAACCCCATCGCCACTTTCTGGACCGCGGCGATGATGCTCGAGCACCTCGGGCAGGAATCGGCCGCCGCGCGCCTCATGCGGGCGATCGAGAAGACCACGGCGAGCGGCGTGCGCACGCCAGATCTGAAGGGAACCGCAAGTACCGCCGACGTCACGCGGGCGGTGCAGAAGGCCATCCAGGAGGACGCAACGACATGAAACGATACGTAATGTGGGGAGCGATCCTCGTGAGCTTCGCGGCGCGCGCGGAGACGAAGGAGATCCGCTGCGCGCAGCAGTACGGGCTCAGCTACCTGCCCCTGATGATGATGGAGGACGGGCACCTGGTGGAGAAGCACGCCCAGCGTCTGGGCCTCGGAGAGGTGAAGGCAACCTGGGCCAAGCTGGGCGGGCCTGGAGCGATGAACGACGCCCTGCTCTCCGGCGGGCTCGACTTCGGAACCGGCGGCGTCCCATCGCTCATCACCTTGTGGGCGAAGACGAAGGGCTCCGGCCTCGAGGTGCGCGGCGTGGGCGCACTCAACGACATGCCGGTCGAGCTGATCGTCGCGAATCCCAAGATCAAGTCGATCAAGGACTTCGGTCCGCAGGACAAGATCGCCGTCACCACCGTGAAGATCTCGACCCAGGCGCTCCTCTTGGAGATGGCCGCCGCCAAGGAATGGGGCGACGAAAGCTACGAGAAGCTCGACTCGCTCACGGTGTCCATGCCGCACCCGGACGCGCTGACCGCGCTGCTTTCCGGAAGCGGGATCACGGCCCACTTCTCCTCTCCGCCTTTCGAGTACCAGGAGAAGGCGAAGGGCATGCGCGCCATCACCAGCAACTACGACATCCTCGGCGGCAAGGCGACCTTCAACGTGGTCTGGTCGACGACCAGATTCCAGAAGGACAACCCCAAGGCCTACCAGGCCTTCGTGGCCGCGCTCTCCGAGGCGACCGATTCGATCAACAAGGATCCCAAGGCGGCGGCGGAGACCTACAAGCGGATGAGCAGGACGGCCGAGTCGATCGACGAGCTGCTGAAGGAGATCAAGGATCCGCAAGTGGAGTTCACGCTCACCCCGCACAAGACCCTGGTCACCGCCCAGTTCATGCACAAGATCGGCCGTATCAAGATCAAGCCGGCGAAGTGGGACGACCTCTACTTCCAGAATCTCCATGGCCGACCCGGCAGCTGAGCGAGCGCCCGCGCTCCTCGAAGTGCGGGGCGTCACGCTCCAGTACAAGACGCGCGAGCATCTCGTCACCGCCACCTACCGGGTGGGGTTCGAGGTCTCGCGCTCGGACCGCTTCGTGATGCTCGGCCCTTCGGGATGCGGCAAGTCCACGCTGCTCAAGGCGGTCGGCGGCTATCTCGCACCGGTCGAGGGCGAGATCCGCCTCAACGGCCGCGTCATCGACAAGCCGGGCCCCGACCGGGTGATGGTCTTCCAGGAATTCGATCAGCTCCTCCCCTGGAAAACGGTGAAGGAGAACGTCGTCTTCGCGCTGCGCGCGAGCGGAAAGCTCAAGGGCCGCGCCGCCGACGAAAAGGCGCTGGCGACCATCGAGAAGGTCGGTCTCACCAAGTTCGCCGACACGCTCCCGCACCAGCTCTCGGGCGGCATGAAGCAGCGGGTCGCCATCGCCCGCGCCATGGCGGTCGAGCCGGACATCCTGCTCATGGACGAGCCCTTCGCCGCCCTCGATGCGCTCACCCGGCGGAAGATGCAGGAGGAGCTATTGCGCCTCTGGGAGGACACCCGCTTCACCGTCCTCTTCGTCACCCATTCCATCCCGGAGGCGGTGCGGGTGGGGAACCGGATCCTCCTGCTCTCGCCACATCCCGGCCAGGTCAAGGCGGAGATGCAGAGCAGCGGGCGGGACGAGGAGCGGCTCTCGCAGCGCATCCACGAGATGCTCTTTTCCGAGAAGGTGGAGGAGGCCACCGATGGCTGAGCAGGCCGCGACGCACGTCGTCGTCGTAAAACCGCTCACCGCCTGGGAGCGCATCTCGGGCAACTCCGCCCTGCGCAAGACGGCGCTGCTGGTCCTCCTCGCGCTCTTCTGGGAGCTGTACGCGCGCAAGCTCGACAATCCGCTCCTCTTCCCCACCTTCGGCGCGACCTTGGAGGCGTTCGGGAGCGCCATCGCCAGCGGGGTCATCCCGCAGCGCACCCTGCATTCGCTGCAGGTGCTGGCGCAGGGGTACGCGGCGGGCCTCTTCTTCGCGGCCATCCTCACCGCCTTCGCCACCGCGACTCGAATCGGCACGGATCTGCTCGAGCTGCTCACCGCCATGTTCAACCCGCTCCCCTCCATCGCCCTCTTGCCGCTCGCCATGCTGTGGGTCGGACTCGGCAACGGAAGCCTCATCTTCGTGCTCATCCACGCGGTGCTGTGGTCGGTGGCATTGAACACCCACGCCGGCTTCCGCTCCGTCTCGCAGACCTTGCGCATGGTGGGCCGCAACTACGGCCTGAGCGGACCGCGCTTCGTGGCGCAGATCCTCGTCCCTGCAGCCTTCCCCCACATTCTCACCGGCCTCAAGATCGGATGGCCGTTCGCCTGGCGAACGCTGATCGCCGCCGAGCTGGTCTTCGGCGTCAGCCAGGGCTCGGGCGGGCTCGGGTGGTACGTGTTCGAGAACAAGAACCAGCTGGAGATCGCCAACGTCTTCGCCGGCCTCTTCACCGTCATCCTCATCGGGCTCTTCGTCGAGAACGTGGTGTTCGCGACCATCGAGCGCCGAACGGTGCGGAGGTGGGGGATGCAGACATGAAGCGCTACCGCATCGCCGTCATTCCCGGCGACGGGATCGGCAACGAGGTCGTCCCCGAAGGGATCCGCGTGCTCGAGGCCGCGGGCCGGAAGTTCGGCGTGGAGTTTGCCTGGGATCGCTTCCCCTGGAGCTGCGAGTACTTCGCCAAGCACGGCGAGATGATGCCTGCCGACGGCCTCGACCGCATCCGCAAGCACGACGCCATCTTTCTCGGCGCGGTGGGCTTCCCCGGCGTGCCCGACCACGTCTCGCTGTGGGGTCTGCTCATCCCCATCCGCCGCGGCTTCCGGCAATACGCGAACATCCGCCCCGTGCGGTTGATGCCGGGCGTCCCTTCTCCGCTCCGCGATCGCAAGCCGGGCGACATCGACTTCTGGGTGGTGCGCGAAAACAACGAGGGCGAGTACTCGTCCATCGGCGGGCGGCTCTACGAAGGCACCGAAGACGAAGTGGTGGTGCAGCAGAGCACCTTCACGCGCAAGGGCGTCGACCGGATCCTGCGCTACGCCTTCGAGCTGGCGCGGTCGCGGCCGAAGAAGCACCTCACCTCGGCGACGAAATCGAACGGGATCTCGATCACCATGCCCTACTGGGACGAGCGCGTGGAGGCGATGTCCAAGCACTACCCCGAGGTGAAAGTCGACAAGTTCCACATCGACATCCTCTGCGCGCACTTCGTGCAGCGGCCCGACCGATTCGACGTGGTGGTGGGATCGAACCTGTTCGGCGACATCCTGTCCGACCTCGGACCGGGCGTGACCGGCACCATCGGCATCGCTCCTTCGGCGAACCTCAATCCGGAGCGCGACTACCCGTCGATGTTCGAGCCGGTGCACGGCTCCGCTCCCGATATCGCCGGACAGGGCATCGCCAACCCCATCGGCCAGATCTGGTCGGGGGCGATGATGCTCGAGCACCTCGGGCACAAGGATGCTGGCGATGCGATCGTCCGTGCCATCGAGCGCGTCCTGTCCGCGGGTCCGCGGACCCGCGACATGGGCGGCAAGGCGACCACCGAAGAGCTGGGGAAGGCGATCGCGGAGGCGCTGTGAAGATCGTCGAGGTCCGCGAGCGGACCTTCCCCATCGCCTCGCAGATCCGCAACGCGGTCATCGATTTCAGCAAGATGACCCTCTCGGCGGTTGCCGTGGTCACCGACGTGGTCCGCGACGGCGCGCCAGTCGTGGGGTACGGGTTCAATTCGAACGGCCGCTACGGGCAGGGTCCCCTGCTACGCGATCGATTCATCCCGCGGCTGATGTCCGCCGATTCGAGATCGCTCCTCGACGAGAGCGGAGAGAACCTCGACCCGGGTCGCATCTGGGCGGCGCTGATGACCAACGAGAAGCCGGGCGGGCACGGGGAGCGATCGGTCGCTGTCGGCACCGTCGACATGGCGGTGTGGGATGCGGTGGCGAAGATCGCGCGCAAACCGCTCTTCCGGCTGCTCGCGGATCGGTACGGCGCGGCCGCGACACCGCGTGTCTTCGTTTACGCGGCCGGTGGTTACTACTACCCGGGCAAGGGCCCTTCAGCGCTGCAGGACGAGATGCGGCGATACGTCGAGCGCGGCTACACGGTGGTGAAGATGAAGATCGGGGGCGCGCCGCTCGAGGAGGATCTCCGCCGGATCGAGTCGGTGCTGCAGGTCGTCGGCGACGGCTCGCGCCTGGCGGTCGATGCAAACGGGAAGTTCGACCTCGAGACCGCCCTCGCCTACGGCCGCGCGCTCGCCCCCTACGGCCTGCGCTGGTACGAGGAAGCGGGCGATCCGCTGGATTACGCACTGCAAGCGGAGCTCGGGCATCGATACGAGGGCCCGGTTGCCACGGGCGAGAACCTCTTCTCCCATCAAGACGCGCGCAACCTCCTCCGCTACGGCGGCATGCGCAAAGACCGCGACATCCTCCAGTTCGACTGCGCGCTGAGCTACGGCCTGGTCGAGTATCTGCGCACGCTCGACGTCGTCCGCTCCGAGGGCTGGTCACCGCGCCGCTGCATCCCGCACGGCGGGCACCAGCTCTCGCTGCACATCGCGGCGGGGCTGGGGCTCGGGGGAAACGAGTCCTATCCCGATCTCTTCCAGCCCTTCGGCGGCTTCCCCGACCCGGTGCGAAGGCCAGCGTCAGCGCCGGCGTCCGGTGACGGCCGAGCGCGCTGTCGACGGGAACGAGACCGTCGCTGCGTGGCTTGCCCGATTCCGTCGTGGCCTTGGTCGCGGCCGCCGCGAAGCATCTCACTCCTTCCGGTAACGGCATCGGCCGCCGGCGGTCCGCGCCGTACGCGAACCTGTCGCGCCGAACCCAGTCCTCGTCGCGCACGCTACCGTGCCGCATGTCGGTAACACCGGCGCTCCGGATCTTCCCGAGGCGGGCGAAGGGAGCGCTGTACGCGCTGATGCCGAGCGCAAAGTCCACGATGTTCCCTGCCCTCTCGTAGGGGGCCCCATGGTGAGGCGTTCCGAGGAAGACGAGGTTCCGCAACTGCGTCACCCACCGCTGACCCGCAGCGGCCGCCACGTCACAAGCGCTCCGCGTAACGAGCCCGCCCATGCTGTGGGCGACGATGGTCATTTCCTCGACCGGCACGGGCCACTCCTCGACGAGGCTCTCGAGCAGCGTGGCGAACGCGCGGCCGTTCGTAGAGACGTGCAGCCCGCTGTTGTAGTGCAGGTAGACCGTCGAGTATCCGAGGTCGCGGGCGAGGGCGGCTCCGTGGTCGTGTCCCTTCCGGGTCCAACCCAGATCCGACATCGAAGAGCCGTGGACGAGGACGAGGAGCTTGCCGCTCGCTTCTGGGAAGCTCGCGGCTAGCGCCATTTTCGTCACCTCGAGCGGTCGGCCATCGTGGCGAAGCCGCATCTCGATCGCGAGCGGATTGCCCGTTGCTTGCAAGTGATCGCCGAGGACGCCGTTGAGCACGGCGAGCAACACCTCGCGCTCGGCACCCGGCGCGCTCTCGCCGAGCAGAGGGGCGAGCCGCGCGAGAGCGATGTCGATGCCCGCGCCCACGAGACCGGCGACTGCTCGAACGCCGCCATAGGCAACTGCACCGATGGCGCGAACAGGAATCTTGAACGGTCTTCCGAGGATTACGGGGCCGCTTCCGATCTCACGATGCGCCGCTTCAACTAGATCGGTGATCCCTCGCGTCGCCTCGATTACGAGGCGGCTCACGCCGCGAAGGTCCTCGCCGTGTTTACGCGCCGTCATCGCTCTATATGCCGAGGCGCCGGGCGAGCTGGTTCACCGACTCACGAAATCCTTCCAACCCCTCCGCCGAATTCGCCTCGACGAGCGCGGCCAGGACCTTCCCCGCTTCGGCTTTTCTTCCCCGCTTCGCGAGCAGGACGGCGCGGCACCGCTCGCGCATTGCTGAGAACCCCGGGAGCGCGTCGCCCGCTTCGAGCTCTCGCAGGAGGGCGTCCTCGCTTTCGAATCGAGCAAGGAATGGGAGCGCACGCTCTTGCAGCAACGCCCCGACCTCTTTCGCGATCAGCGCGCTGCTCACGCGGGGCTCGAGGCTCCACCAGATCGCCTCTCCATCCGGCATGAGGCGGCCGATGCCGGCGGACACGACGGGCTCCGCGCTGGCTACGTTCTTCGGAAACGGAGCATCCGCGTAGGCTTCGTAGAACGGGACCGACGTCACGAGGAGATTGATGGTGAAGGTCGCCTCTTCGGGCTTCTTCAACTGGCTGGTCTGGAACTGGACGACGCGCCCGACGCCGTCGCCGAGCGCGACGAAATTCCGCGCCGACTTCTTGTACCCGCTCGCCGTGAGCAGCGGCGCGACGGTGGCCAGGACCTGATCGAGGATTTCAGCGGGCGCGCTCATCGCGGGGAGTGTGGCACGACTTTCACCTGCGCCGGCGCGGTTTCCAGCTTCCGATCGTGCGCGGTGGATGCGAGGCCTCTGCCGCTGCTGCTGGCGCGTTCCGGTTCGCTCGCCGCGCGCCGCCTCCGCTGGCGTGGGTCCGGCGCGGCTTCCCCGGCCGGGGTGGCTCGGCGGCCCGGCGCCGCACCTCGCGCTGGAAGTGCTCGTGTTCCCGCGGCACCGCCGCGCGCGCGACCGTACGGCGAGTCAGCTTCTCGATCCCGCGCAAGAGGTCGGCCTCGTCCGGGGAAGCGAAGCTCGACGCGCGGCCGCTCGCTTCGGCGCGCGCGGTCCGGCCGACGCGATGCACGTAGTCCTCGGGCACGTGAGACAGATCGAAATTGACCACGTGTCCGATCTCCGCGACGTCGATCCCGCGCGCTGCAATGTCGGTGGCGACCAGGACCCGCGAGGTTCCCGCGCGAAAGCCGTCGAGCGCATGGTCCCGCTGCGACTGGGAGCGATCGCCGTGGATGACCGACACTTTGTGCCCGGCCCGCGCGAGCGCCTTCGACAATCGGTCGGCGCGGCGCTTGGTGCGGGTGAATACCAGCGTCGAGAGGTCATCCTGCTCGAGGAGGGCAAGGAGCAGCGCCGTCTTCTCTTCCTCGCCGACGAGGAAGACCTGTTGCTCGGCGCGCTCCGCCGTCGCGCCGCTCTTGACGATGTCCACCCGCACTGGATCCGTCAGGCTCTCGCGCGAGAACTTCGCGACCTCGCCCGCCATGGTCGCGGAGAAGAGCAGCGACTGCCGCTTGCGAGGCACGTGCTGCAGGATTCGCCGCAGCTGCGGCAAGAAGCCCATGTCCAGCATCCGATCCGCCTCGTCGAGGACCAGGATCTCGATCTGATCGAGACGTGCCGTCCGATGATCGAGGTGATCGTTGAGCCGGCCGGGAGTGGCGATGATCACCTCCACGCCCTCTTTGCCGGTACCCGTCGCGGCGCAGCCGATGACGTCTTTTCCCTCGAGCGCGGGCGGAATGGCCTGCGCCTGAACGGGGGTGGGGGCCTCGAAGCCGGCGCGCGCAAGCGTGGCCAGGCTCTTCTCGGAAAGCCCCAGTTCGCTGAATTGCATCCGCCGAAGGTACGCCGATCGCGCGAGCAGCGCATCCAATTCGTCAACGGTAGTCGGTCAGCTTCTTGCGCGTGGTCCCGCGCCTCGGATCGCGGGCGCCCTGGCATTCCGTGCAGAGCGTCGCGTCCGGCATCAACTCGAGCCTCTTGGGCGCGATCTTCTCGCCGCACTCGTCGCACAGCCCGAACTGGTCGGGGTCGTCCTCGATCTTCTGCAGCGCCCGGTCGATGCGCGCGATCCGCTCGGCCTGTCCCTTGTTTCGCTGCGACCCGATCGCCTGCAGCATCTCCGAGAGGGCCTGCGCGTCCTCGTCCGCCACACCCGTATCGGTCGCGTCCTTGCGGTTCGGCTCGATGCGCACGGGTTTCTTGCCGAGCGCCTCCCGGCGCATCCCTTCGAGCTTCTGCTTCCACGCGGCGCGTTCGCGGGCGTTCATGGTGCGAGATGTTATCGCGAAAATTCGAAATGGTTATGGAACAGGTTGACAGCGGCGAGACTCGCTGCTACGCAAGTAAGCATGTCGCGGATGATCGCTTGCGCGTGTTGTTGCGTCGGCCCCTCGGGCCGGCTGCGCGCGTAAGCCCATCGGCGACGATCCCGACCATTCGCCCTTGAGCTGAACCCGCAACGGCCCGTGCCGCTGGCGCGCAATTCTTGCGCGCGCGCACGCGGCCCGCGGTTCATTTCCCTTTTTCCTGGAGGCGCACGCAGATGTCACCGCAACCGAAACGGATCCCGATCGACTGGTGGGCCGTCATCGCCGCTCTCGGCGTGGCAGTGCTCGTGAAGCTCCATCTCGCGCCTCACATTCCCTGGTGAGGACGCAGCCATGAGCGAAGCAGTCATCGTTCCCGTTCGCCCGTTGGGACTGGGAGAGCGGGTCGCCCGCACCTTGCCCGGGATCCTCCTCCTCGCCACCGTCGGCCTGGCCGGCAAGGCCGCGGAGCAATTCTTGCGCGACTACGGCAAGGCGCACCACGTCGCGCTGCCCAACATCGAGTACGTGTTGTGGGCGATCCTTTTCGGGCTCGTCATCGCCAACACGGTTGGGGTGGCGGGGATCTTCCGGCCCGGCATCGCGACCTACGATTTCTGGTTGAAAGCGGGAATCGTGCTCCTCGGCGCGCGCTTCCTGCTCGGCGACGTGCTGCGCCTCGGCGGGATCTCGCTGGGCCTCGTCGCCATCGAGCTTGCCGTCGCCATCGCCATCATGACCTTCGTAGGCAAGGCGTTCCATCTGAAGCCGAAGCTCACTAGCCTCCTCGCCATCGGATCGTCGATCTGCGGCGTCTCCGCCATCATCGCCGCCAAGCCTGCCATCGACGCCGACGATGACGACGCCACCTTCGCCATCGCCGCCATCCTCGCGCTGGGCGCGTTCGGGCTCTTCGCCTATCCGCTCATCGGGCACTGGCTGCACATGAGCGACCGCGCCTTCGGGGTCTGGGCGGGCCTTGCGGTCGACAACACCGCGGAGGCGATCGCGGCGGG
>VBKL01000111.1 GCA_005879805.1 Deltaproteobacteria bacterium
CCACCCTGCTCTCTCGCTACGCGACGGTCGCCAAGTCAGCGCTCGCCTCTCACCTGACGCCCTTCTCGGTCGCCACCGCGGAACGGATGCGGCAGATGACGCAGGGTCTAGCCGCGCGGGGGCTCGATCCCGCGAGCGCCGCGCAGGCCGCTCCCGCCGCTCTCGCCGGCACGGTCGCGCGGCAGGCGCTGGTCCTTTCCTTCGAGAAGGTCTTCCTGCTGGCGGGAATCTGCTTCCTCTGCATCCTGCCCCTGCTCTTCTTCCTCAAGGTCGATCGGACCGCCGAGGCAGGCCACAAGCCTGAAGTCCACCTGGAGATGTGACGTCATGGAAAGCGTCGTGAGGCAACAAAGACCGCAGCCCGTCCCTCCCACCGGCGGCGAGCCAGCCGCGGCGCCGCCCAAAAAGCGGCGGCCGTTCCTCATTCTCGGCATCATCGCGCTCGCCGTCCTCGTCGGTCTCGGTGGGCTCATGATCTTCAACCACGGCAAGGAATCGACGGACGACGCGCAGGTCGAGGCCGACGTGGTTCCCATCGCGCCCCGCGTCTCCGGATCGGTGAAGCACCTCGGGGTAGTCGAGAACCAGCACGTCAAGAAGGGCGATCTCCTCGTCGAGCTGGACGACTCGGACTACGCCGCGCGCTTCCAGCAAGCGCAAGCGGAGGTGGAAACCGCGCTCGCGCAGGCGGCGGCGGCGGACGCCCAGGCGGACGTGGCGGCGGCTAGCGCCAAGGGCGGCTTCTCCTCGGCCCAGGCCCAACTCACCGGAAGCGCCGCCTCGGTGGGCAACGCCAAGGCGCAGATCGCCGCGGCGGGCGCCGGGCAGAAGCGCGCCGAAGCGGACCTCGCCAAGGCGGAGCTCGATTACAACCGCGCTCGCGAGCTGCGCGCTTCCAACGTGATCCCGCAGCAGCGTCTCGACGACGCAAAGGCGGCGTACGACATGGCGCAAGCAGGCCTCCTCCAGGCCCGCGCGAATCTCGCCGCGGCGGAGGACATGCTTCGCGCCGCCGAGAGCCGGGTCGGCGAGACGCGCGGCAAGGTACAGCAGTCGTCTCCGGTCGCGGCGCAGATCGCCGCCGCCCAGGCCAATGCGCACCTCGCCCATGCGAGGGTCCTGAGCGCCCAGGCGGCGCTCGAGCTCGCGCGGCTGCAGCTCTCCTATACGAAGATCGTCGCGCAGGACGACGGCGAGGTCTCGCGTCTCACCGTGCACCCCGGCCAGCTCGTCCAGATCGGGCAGCCGATGATGGCGCTCGTTCCCGAGCAGACCTACGTGTTGGCGAACTTCAAGGAGACGCAGATCGGCGACATGAAGCCCGGCCAGGACGTCGACGTCGACGTCGACGCGTTCCCCGGACGCAAGCTGCACGGCAAGCTCGAGAGCCTTTCGGGCGGCACCGGGTCGCGCTTCTCGCTGCTCCCGCCGGACAACGCGAGCGGCAACTTCGTCAAGGTGGTGCAGCGTATTCCGGTCCGGATCGCGTGGGTGGATCCGCCCAAGGATCTTCCGCTCCGCGCGGGCCTCTCGGCCGACGTGACCGTGCACGTGAAATAGCTACACGAGACGGAGCCGCCGCCTTCAGCTCACGGCGAGCGCGCGGAGCAGCTCCAGGAGCGAGCTGCCCAGGCCTTCGAACTCGTGCGGGCCGGCGGCCAGGAACGGGATGCGCCCGTAACGCCCCGCGAGCCACCCGTATCCTTCCGATCCCCCGTCGGAACCGAAGAGGACGAGGCCCGGCACCGCCCGCGTGACCTCCTGCGCCTCGCATTCCTCGGCGATCCGCTCGATCGACCACAGCTCGAACGGTTGCTTGTGGCCCAGCGTGCCCCTCCCGCCGTCGTGCTCCCGGAGAAGCGCCTTCACGTCCTCGGGGAGCTTGCAGTCCATCTCGGCCTCGGCCCGGGCGATCTGCTCTTTGGTCGCGCCCTTCGAGACGAGCCGCACGTCCGCGAGGAGTCTGGCCAGCTCTTCCGTCATGGGGTCACAGTTTCCGCAGGAAATCCTCGCCCAGCTCGCGGGAGCGGCGGGTCGCCGCCTCCACCGCGTTCATGAGCACGTTCCGCAAGCCGCCCGCTTCCAGCGTGTGCAGCCCCGCGATCGCCGTACCGCCCGGGCTCGTCACCGCGTCCTTGAGCAGCCCCGGGTGCTGGCCGGTCTCGATGAGGAGCTTCGCGGATCCGAACACCGTCTGCGAGGCGAGCTGCATGGAAGCGCGCCGCGAAAGGCCGACCTTCACGCCCGCGTCCGCGAGCGCCTCGATGACGAGGAAGAGATACGCCGGACCGCTTCCGGAGAGACCGGTCACCGCGTCGAGCTGCGACTCCTCGAGGACGACCGTTATCCCGACCGCATCGAAGATCTTCTTCGCCAGCTCGAGGTCGGCATCGGTCGCGTGCTCTCCGAGGGCGATGGCAGTCGCGCCGGCGCGTACGGTGGCGGGCGTGTTGGGCATCGCGCGCACGATGCGCAACGGCGGACGCAGGCGCCGCTCGATGGCCGCGATGGGAACGCCCGCGGCGACGCTCACGATGAGTTTGTCCCGATCGACGTCCGACGCGATCTCGCGCAGCACCTGGTCGAGGATCTGGGGTTTCACCGCTAGCACCACCACGTCGCTCTGGCGGGCCACTTCGGAGTTGGTCCCCCCGCGCACGCCGTAGGTCTTGGTGAGCTCTTCGACGCGTTCCTTGCGGCGGGCGCTGACCATCACGTCCTGCGCGCGCGCGGTGCCGGCCTGGACGAGCCCGCGCACGAGCGCCTCGCCCATGTTTCCGACGCCGATGAACCCGAGCGTCTGCATGATCTGGCAGTCTAGCGCACCCGCGGCGTCAGCCGATGATGAAGGTTTCCTTCTCCAGCCGGCCCTCGGCGAAACGGCTCAGGTTGAAGCGCTCGAAGATCTCGTCCTTCGCCCCGCCCATCCACTCGGCCATGCGGCGCGCCACGGCGGGAGCCATCATGAAGCCGTGCCCGACGAAACCGCTCATCTGCAAGAGCCCGCTCACGCCGGGAGTCTCGCCGATGATCGGCGAGTGATCCGGCGTCAGGTCGTAGCAGCCGGCCCACTGCCGGAGCAGCTTCACCGCCGACGTCCGCGGCACGAGCGTCGACAGCGCACGCGAATAACGAGCGAGGAACCGCAGCGACGAGGTCTGGTTGAGGCCCGGCGGCTCCTCCGGATCGCCCATGCCGCCGACGATCTCCCCGCGCATCGACTGCGAGAAGTAGAGGCCCGAACCCAGCATGGAGACGAGGGGCCCGAGGAAGGGCTTGAGCGGCTCGCTGGAAACGATCTCGTGCCGGTAGGGAACGTTGGGGAGCGTCACGCCGGCCATGGAGGCGAGGGAGGGGCTCCAGGCGCCGCAGGCGAGCACCACCCGGTCGGCGCGCACCTTGCCGCGATCGGTCTCCACCGCCCGCACCGCGCCGCCTTCGACGTCGAGCCCCGTTACTCGCGTGAAGGTCTCGATGCGGGCGCCGAGCTTGCGCGCGCCGTCGGCGTAGCCCCAGAGGAACGGCCAGGGAAAGACGACGCCGTCCTCCGGGTTCCAGGAGGCGGCGATGAAGCCCTTCCCGTCCAGCTCCGGAACGATCCCGCACGCCTCGCCAACGTCGATGATGCGGGTCGCGAGGCCGAGCTTCTTGTGCAGCTGCGCCCCCGCCTCGAGCCTGCGCAGCGTCGGCTCGTCCTCGGCGAGGAAAAGGTAGCCGCCCCGACGGAGCCATACATTGATGCCCAGCTCCTGCGCGAAGCGGGCCATGAAGTCGATCGATTCTTTCGCCAGCTCTACCAGCGTGGGAGTCGACCACTGCGCCCGGACGCCGCCGCCGTTGCGTCCCGAAGCGCCCTCGCAGAGGTAGCCGCGCTCGAAGACGATGACGTTCCGTTCTCCCCGGGAGGCGAGGTTCCAGGCCAGCGCGAGACCCATGATCCCGCCGCCGATGATGACGACGGAGGCATGGGCGGGAAGCGGCTCGCGAGGCTGCAGCGGGTGCGGTCCAGGCCGCGCCGCTTGCGGCTGCAGCGGCGATTCGCGGTGCCGTACGATCGACTCGGGCAAACCCGCGAAAGCGGAGATGGTGGTGGGGCTGAGCGGCGGGCGCGCGCGAAAGGGGACCCGGGCCTCGGGCGGAAGGTCGGCCCGATCGGCGCAGTAGCGCACCGCCGAGGCGAGGCAACTCTTTCCCTGGCAGGGCCCCGTACCGAGCCCCGTGTAGCGCTTCATGCTCTCGATGTCGCCGAAACCGCGGGCGACGGCCTCGTCCAGATCGGCGACGGTGACGTCCTCGCAGGCGCAGACGATCGCCTTGTCCGCAATCACCGCTTCTCCCGGGATCGTGCCGCGGCCGTTCCGGCAGCGGAACCGGACTGGGGGCCCGCCGCGCCGGAAGATCCGGCCACCCGTCCCGCCGCGAAGATCCAGGGAACCGTGGTCCTCCCGGAGGCGTCTACCGAGACCGCGAAACCGTTCAGCTCGCGGGAAAAGTGCGTCTGCGCCCCCGCGGCAGAAGCCAGTTCATGGAGGGGCGCTGGAGGCAGCGCCACCGCAACGGCGTCGCAAGCGATGCGCTCGGATTCGGCGCGAAGCTCGCGCACCGGACGGCCTCGCGCCCGGAGATTGCGGGCGCGGAGGAACGGCAGGTCGGGAGCCGGCTCCGGCGTGTCAGAGCCGGATGCGAACGGCCAGCTTCCCGAGGCGTCGACCACGCGGGCCAGCGCATAGCCCGCGGTCCGCAACGCGCGGGCGCAGCGAAGGAGCTCAATCCCTTCGCCCACGACACACAGGCGCGAGCCGACGCGAACGCCGGTGGTGCGAGCGAGCTCGAGCAATCCGCGCGCGGCGTATACGCCGGGGCGATCCACGCCCGGAAATGGCAAGGGTTGCGATACGCCGCCAGCCGCGACGACGACCCGGTCGGCTATGAGCGCGAGAAGCGACTGCCTCCGGCGGATCGCGATCAACGCTGGCGCATCGGTCTTGTCCCGGGCTTGCCCGTCCTCGGCCGAATCGTTCGGGTACACACCGAGCGCTTCCGCCTCGAGCGCTACTTCCACGCCGCCGAGGCGCTCGGTCTCGCGGGCGACCCACTCGGGACCGGGAGCCTCCGGGTCGATCTCGAGGAGCGCGCTGCCGCCGAGCCGCCTGCCGCGCTCGACGAGGAGCACCTGCGCCCCTTCCGAGGCCGCCGCCCGCGCCGCCGCGATACCGGCGGGTCCGCCGCCGATGACGACCACCTGGGCGTGCGCGACAGTCCCGCGCTCCGGCGCGCCCGTCTCGTCGGGGAGCCGCCCGAGGCCCGCGAGCCGCCGCGCAATCTCCAGCGCCACACGGCCCAGAAGCTGCGAGCCCACCAGCAAATGGTGGTGATCGAGATGCTTGGGGAAGAGGAAGTCGGAGGCGCGGAGCACGTCCGCCTCCATCCCGAGCGGTCCGTTCTGCCGCTCGCAGCGCATCCCTTCCTCGAGCGGCACGCGGCAGGCGAGAAGGCTCGGCACGCCGTCGACGCGGAGCAGGCACTGGCCGCAGCTACCCGCGAAGCAGAAGGGGCCGCGCGGCCGGTGGTACTTGATGGAGCGGGTGAAGGTCGTCACGCCCGAGCGGAGCAGGGCCGAGGCGACGGTGTCGCCGCGAACGCCCTTCTGGCGCTCTCCGTCGAGTGTGAAGCTGAGCGGTTCGGTCAAGGACGCGGCTCTAGAACACGAAGTGCCGGCCCTTCTGACGCCGAGCGTAGATGGAGATTGTCGCGGTGATCTCGCCGACGCCCATGTTGCCGCTCTCGCCGACGGTCGAGGCACCGAACTCCTCCCACTCGAGCGCGCTGTCGGTGCCGTCGTTCTCCTTGATCATGCCCGCGAGGGTCCTGCGGGCCCGGGTGAGCTTCTTGTCGTCGCGGGTCCAGATCGAGGTGGCGAGGTCGTGCGGATTGTCGAACAGCGAGAAGCGCACGAACGCCTCGAAATCGGGCAGCGCCATGGCGACGAGGATGGGCATGAACAGCTCGGTGGTGGCGACCTGGTACTCTTTGACGCCCTTCCCGTCCCAGTCGTGGCGCAAGGTGGTCTGCGGAGTCACACCGTCGATCAGCGCGGGTTTCACCGCCTCGGCGTTCTGGCCGTACTCCCCGCCCGCCCGCCCGCCTTCGCGGACGATCTTCAATCCCGCCTTGCGCGCCTCCGAGACGAGGTCGAGCGCGGTCTGCGCCTTGTGCACCATGAGCGGGCCCAGCGTCCGGTCGGAGGCGTCCGGGGCGCGGGGATCGCCGGCCTGCCAGCGATCCATTTCCGCGACGATGAGCGGGACCAGCCGATCGAGCGTCGCCCGCGTGCCGCTCACACCGTGGAGGCCGGTGCACTTGTGCGAGCTGAGGCCGAGCTTCGCGTAGGTGAGCCGGGCGGCGATGCGGGAAAGCTCCTCGTCGCTGTAGCCGTCGTCGACGTAGGACCAGTTGCAGCCGCCGCCTTCGAACCGGGTGCGCGCGAGGCCGCGCCCCGCGCTGATGCTCCGCGCCGTGTCCGAGGAGCCGGTCACGGCGGTGACCGCGACGCGGTGGTCGGTGGCGAGCGGCGCGATGCCCTTGCCGAATCCCTCCACTTTCTGGACGAAACGAGGATCGGCGCCGGCGGCGAGGAAGGCCCGCACCATCGAGGTGTTGGTGAGCGCGGCGAAAGGGTGCCCTTTCAAGATCCAGGGGCAGCCGGCGAGGTACGCACCGGCGAGGTGGATCATCGGGATGCCCCAGATGAAGTTCATCGGTGTGACGATGGCCGCGAGGCCGGCGGGGAGCCAGGCGTCGCGCCAGTACTTCTGGCCAGCGAACATGTCGGGGACCATCTCGCCCTTGATGGCCGCCTCGAAGCTCCCTTCCAGGTGATCGCAGGCGCGCTTGGCCTCGAAGAAGTCCTTCTCGGCCTCGAGGCGCGTCTTGGGGATCTGCTGCCGGATCTCGTGCAGGTACTCTTCGGTGAAGTAGTTCAGGATGCGAGCGACGTTCTTCACCACTTGCTTGCGGTAGGCGAGGCCTTCGTCCGCCCACGCCAGCGACTTCCACACCTTGTCACCGGCTGCGAGCGCCGCTTCCACGTCCTGCTTGCCCGAGGCGGGGACATCGAACAGCTTGACGCGGCGGTCGGCGGGGCTCGCCATCTCGGCGTGCTCGCCCGAGGCGGGAGCGCGCCATTCGCCCGCGATGAAGTTGCGGACCACGACCTTCTTCGCATCGCCGGGCTTCTGGGCGATGCCCTTCTCCGCGTAGCAGAAGAGGTACTGGCGGAGAGCCTCGATGTCCGCCTCGGACATCTGCCGCGCGAACAGGCTGAACGCGGCGCGGCGGTCGGCGTAGCGGGCGGCGAGAGGATCGGGCCCGAGCTGCCCTTTTTCGTTGAACGCTCGGATGGCGGAGCGGAGCTTGTCGTCTACGAGCGTCATCGTGGCCTCTCCGTGACGGGCCGCTCTTCATAGCGATGCCGCGACGGGGAGGCAAGACGGCGGGATCGGTCAGCGCGCAGCCTGGGACGCGTTCGCTCGCGGAGCGACGTCGAGCGCCGCGAGGAGCGAAGTTCCCGCCGGCGCGGCCCGCCGCGCATGGAAGGATAGTTTGCCAACCGCGTAGAGGGCCTGGTCCAGGAGCCGCGGCAAGCGCGGGAAATGCGATTCCTCGGCCGTCGCGACGGGACGGTCGCCGAGCCGGATCTTCCGATAGAGGCCCAGGGGGATCATCTCGGGAAACAGATACGAGATCTCCCGTTCCGCGACGGGCAGGCCGCGCAGCACGGCTCGCAGCGAGCGCCTGGTGTAGCGGCGATGATGTCCCAGGCCGGCGTCCCATCCCGACCACAGGAGCGGTAGCGCAGGCACGGTGACGACGAGCCGCGCGCCGGGCCTCATCCGGCCCACGAGCCCCGCGAGGAAGGCTCGATCGTCGGCCTGGTGCTCGAGGACGTCGAGGAGCACAACGGCGTCGAAGGCGCCGAGGTCGAGCTCGGCCTTGGCGTTGCGGGCTTTGCCGAACCGCGTTTCCAGCGGCCGTTCCAGCCCCTCGAGCGGCTCGACGAAATGATACGCGGCCTGCGGAAGCGTCGAGCGCAAGAATTCGCCGAAGAGACCCGCGCCGGCTCCGATGTCGAGCACTTTGAACGGCCCGTCGCGCGGCAACAGGCCCGCGACCGCCTCGCAACGGATGCGGTGCCAGAAAAAATCCTCCCGGCCGGCCAGCTGCTCGGTGAGATGCTCCTCAAGTGCCATGGCCGTCCCGGTCCAGGGAGCTGAGCGACACGCCCTGCGACTGCGAGAACAGCACGAAGAGGATCACGAAGCTGCCGATGGCCACGAAACAGAGGATGAGCACGAGCAAGAGCGTGTACGTGGCCCAGCCCGGGATGGCGAGGTTGGTGAAGAGCTTCACGCCCACCACCCAGATCGCGAAGCAGCCGCCGAAGCAGAGCGTCACCGTGAAGACGATGAGCGCCCGCATGGCGATGCGGTCGAGGAACGGCATCAGCATCCTCATCCCGTGCATCATGAGCTTCACGCTGCTCATGCGCGATTCGCCCGCGTACCGGACGCCGCGCTCGCACGGCACGAACAAGAGCCCCCTGCCGAGCCCGAGGAAGCTCGAGGAGTAGCAAAGGTCGAAATGAGGATGGAAGAGGAGCCGGCGCGCGATCCATCCCCGGTAGGCGGCGAAGTTTCCCGTCCGCACCACCGTGCCGGTGAGGACCAGGAAGAGCGCCTTGAAGAGCGCGTAGAGGACCTTGAAGGAGGGAGATTCCCGGCGCCGCGTGCGCAGCGCCAGCACCACCAGGTGCAGCTCGCCGGGCGTGGCCAGTAGCGGCGCGAGAAGCCGCGGCACGTCCTCGGGGCGGTCCTCGCCGTCCGCATCCAGGGTCACCACCAGGTCGTCGTCGGCGATCGCATCCTTGAGCGACCGCAGACCGAAGACGAGCGCGCGCTGGTGCCCGAGGTTGAACGGAGGCGTCAGCACCTCGATGCTTTCGCCGGCGAGCGCGCGGACCTCGCGGTCGACTCCGCCGGAATCGTCGACGACGGCGAAGCGCACCTCGAATCGATCGCGCGAAGGCTCCGCGAGCACCTCGCGCAGGCGCTCTCTCAGGATCCGGTAGGAGGGTACGTCCAGATAGACCGGGCTCAACACCCAGAGGCGGGGGCTCACGGCTTCCTCTCGTCCTGCAGACCGCCCGGCAGGTGGAAGAGCCCGACCAGCACGACACCGTCCTCGTCGTAGGCCCCGAGGAGCTTGCCCTCCGATTCCACGCGCGAGACGGGCCCGCCCGCGGAGTCGTGCCGGTTCACCACGAAATAGAAGGGGCCCGTGTCGCGGGGCCCGACGCGAAGGTCCGGCCGGAGATAGCCGCGACGCTGCAGGAAGGGGCCGAAGTCGGTCGCGGGCAAGACCGTGATGGTGGAGCGTCGGGGAATCTGCTCCGAGAAGCTCTTCAACAGATCGGGCGAAAGCGTCTCCATGGCGTAGGTGGGCTGAAATCCCAGGCCGTAGGCCCCGCGAATCCCACCCACGAGCGGCGAATAGTAGCTGAGCGGAAAGGGGAGGGCTGCGGCGAGGGAAAGGACCATCGCCAGCGCGGCGGCGCAGGCCGCTCCGATCTCGACGGGCGCGGCGGATCGCTCGCGCATCGAACCGCGGATCCGCTCGAAGACGTCGGCGAATCCGATGCCCGCGAGAAGCCCGAGAAAGGGAAAGATCGGAACCATCTGCCTCTCGTCGTCGTACTTCGGGGTGTTGGGCAGCGCCATCAAGAGCAGCCAGAATCCGACTTGCACGACTGCCGCCAGCCACAACCGGTCGCGCCGGCGGACGAACGCGGCGCCCCAGGAGGCGAGGGCGAGAACGAGCGGGGGAACGACGAGGAAGAGGATCACGGGGGCGAAGTACCAGGGCAATTCGGGATACGGCATCACCCGGCCGAAGAACAGCGCGGTGAACGGGTTGACCTTGCTCCAGTCGCGCGCTTCCCGGATGAGGAGCGCGAGCCGACCCAGCGGGTCCGGCCAGAGGAACGGATAAAGGACCACGAGAGAGACGACGCCGGCGGCGAGCACGCCTGCCAGAGCCGCGGCGCCGCGCGCTACCGCCACAAAGCCCCGCCGGTACCGCCAGACAAGGGTCAAGACGCCGAGCGGCACCAGCAGGAGGAGGGCAGACAGCTTGGATCCGAGGGCCCATGCGAACGACGCCGCCGCCGCGGCGAGCCATCTCTTCTTGCGGGTGTCCTCGAAACGCTCGTGCGCGAGGGAGGCAACGAGCCAGCCGGCGGCTAGCGGAATCTCGGTGGTGCAGAACATGGCATGCGCGAACAGCCTCGGCAGCGCCGCCAGGGCGACCGCTCCGAAGAGCGCAGCCGCGAATCCGCGCGTCCGATGAAGGGCGAGAAAGGCAAACGCGGTCAGGGCCCCGAGGAGGAGCGCGCTCGCCAGCCGCTCCGCGCGGGGGAATCCCAGCCCGGGCCACACCTCGCGGCCGAGCAGGCCCGCGTACTTGAAGAGCGGCGGATGGGGATTCCAGAAGCGTTTCGCCTCCCAGTAGGGTCCGGTGAGCACCGCGATTCCCTGCCGGAGCCCCATTTCCCGCAGGCGCGCGCTCCACTCCACGATGCGATCCATGTGGTCGAGATAGTCGTTCTCCGCCCAGGCGAACCCCACGTGGGTCGACGCGGAGGAAGCCCAGGTGGCGGCGCCGGCGAACAGCGCCAGCGCCACCGCCAGGCTCGCCGCGGGATGGAGGCGCGCCCCCGTATGTTTTTCCGCGCCGGTGCGGTTCACGATTTCGCGGGCCGCTCGCCGAAGATGGCGGTCCCCACCCGCACCAGCGTCGCGCCTTCCTCGATCGCCGCCTCGTAGTCGGCGCTCATGCCCATCGACAGTTCCGGCAACGCCGCGGCTCCGCCCAGCTCGTCGCGCAGCTCGCGCAGGCGCTGGAAGTGCTTGCGCGCATCCTCCTCCGCGGGTGGGATGCACATGAAGCCCTCGCACCGAAGAGCGGGAAGCTTGCCGATGACATCCAGGAACGATCCGAGGTCGCGCGGAGCGATGCCGCCCTTCTGCGGCTCCTCCGCGAGGTTCACCTCGATGAGCACGCGCTGCACCGTTCCGAGCGCCGCGGCGCGCTTGTTCAGCTCCTGCGCCAGGGAAGGCCGATCGCAGGTATGGACCATGGCGACCTTGCCGACCACCATCTTCACCTTGTTCGTCTGCAGCGCGCCGAGGAAGTGCCACTCGATCCCGGATGGCTCGCCGATGGCGTCGGCCTTCTCCCGCAGCTCCTGGGCGTAGTTCTCGCCGAACGCGCGCTGCCCCGCCTCGAGCGCCTCGCGGATGGCGTCGACGGGCTGCACCTTGCTCACCGCCACGAGCTTCACGGACGCGGGATCGCGCCCGGCTCTCCCGCACGCCTGCGCGATCCGCTCGCGGACGCCGGCGAGGTTCGCGGCTACCCCCACGGAGTCCTCAGGCCCGCCTCGGCGAGGAGCGCGAGCGTCTCCACCATCGGCAGCCCGACCACGTTGGAAAAACTGCCCTCGATGCGTTCGATGAACGCGCCCGCGAGGCCCTGGATCCCGTAGGCGCCCGCCTTGTCGTCGCCGTCGCCGGAATCGACCAGGTAGCGGATGGCGGTATCCGAGAGCGGCGCGAAGCGAACGCGCGTCACCACCGCGCGGGAGCGCGGCTCGGCCGGATCGCCGGAGGCGACGCAGACGCCGGTGATCACCCGGTGCTCGACGCCGGAGAGCTTGCGGAGCATGCGCTCCGCGTCGGCGCGGTCCTTCGGCTTCTCCAGGACCTCGTCGCCCGCGACCACCACCGTATCGGCCGCGATCGCGACGACCGCCTTGTCGGCTCCCCGGCTGCGCCAGGAAGCGAGGCCCGCCGCCGCCTTTTCGCAGGCAAGCCGCTCCGGATACACGTCGGCATTCTCGCCAGCGCGGCGTGCCTCGGTGACGTGCGGCACCTCGAGATCGAATCGGAGGCCGAGCCCGGTGAGCATCTCGCGGCGCCTCGGCGAACCGGAGCAGAGGACGAGACGTGGGGCCATGTGCGCGCTCTACCACGTCCGCTCCCGGGGTGGGCCTCGAGAAAATGGAGAGCGAGGCCCCATGGTCACGGTACACTCGGGGGGATGCAGGCCCAGGATCTGCTACGCGAGCTCAAGCGCACGGTCGACGAGCTCGCGGTGCTCAACGAGATCGGCAAGGCGCTCACCTCGTCGCTCGACGTCGGCGAGGTGATGCACGTGATCCTCGCCAAGGTCTCCGAGCTGTTGCGCCCGCGCAACTGGTCCTTGCTCCTGCGGGATCCGCAGAGCGGCGAGCTCTACTTCAAGGCCGCCGTGGGCGCGGGCAGCGACATGCTGCTCCACCTCCGCCTGCAGAAGGGCGAGGGCATCGCGGGCTGGGTGGCGGAGAACAACAGGCCGCTCCTGGTGCCCGACGTGCACGCCGACCCGCGCTTCGCGGCCCGCTTCGACAAGACCAGCCGCTTCCAGACCAAGGCGATCCTCTGCGTCCCGCTCGCCTTCAAGGGGCGCGTCCTCGGCGTCATCGAGCTCGTCAACGGCGAAGGCGATGGGCCCTTCAGCGAGGAGGAC